>DATABX010000059.1:0-3879 GCA_036259335.1 Actinomycetota bacterium | reverse complement strand
CCACCACCCGAACGTGGACCTTGACAGTGTCTCCGGGACGGAAATCAGGCAGATCCTCCCTCAAGACGGGGCGAAGCAGTACGTCCGTCTTTGTCATGTGTTCACCCCTTTGAGTTGGGACTTAAGAGTCTGAAGCGACTTCGGAATTCTTCGTACGCAGATTGCGCGCGTCTACAGATGATAGCCCAAGCCGCCGGGGATCGTCCCGAAGCCGCCGCGCTCCGGCTAGCCGGACTTCTCCCAGGAGCGGAGCTTGTCCCGTTCGCCGTCGCTCAACTCCGCGGTCTCCAGCAGGTGCGGACGGCGCTCGAGAGTGCGCTTGAGCGCCTGCTCCCGCCGCCAGGCGGCGACCATGCCGTGGTGGCCCGAGAGAAGGACATCCGGCACCTTCAGCCCCCGGAACTCAGCCGGGCGGGTGTACTGCGGATACTCCAGCAAACCGTCGGAGAAGGACTCTTCGCCCAGGGACTCGGCGTTGCCCATGACACCGGGAAGAAGGCGGGACACCGCTTCGACGAGCACCAGGGCCGGCATCTCGCCCCCGGCCAGCACGTACTCGCCGATCGAGACCTCGTCGGCGCCGAGGACCTGGCGGATCCGGTCGTCCATCCCCTCGTACCGGCCGCAAACCAGGACCACCTGCTCCTCGGAGGAAAGCTCGGCGGCCAGGGCCTGGGTAAGCGGCTTTCCCGCCGCCGCCAGCAGGATCACCCGGCCCCCCGGCCGGCGCACCGCCTCCACCGCCTCCACCACCGGCCCGGGAGCCATCACCATCCCGGCCCCTCCGCCGAACGGGGCGTCGTCGACCTTGCGGTGCGGCCCTGGAGCCCAGTCCCTCAGGTCGTGGACCCCGACCTCGAGCAGCCCGGCGTCGATGGCCTTGCCGAGCAGACTGACCTTGAGGGGCGACTCGAATGCCTCGGGGAAGATGGTCAGTACGTCGAATCTCAAGTCAGTGCTCTGTCTGGCGGGGCACTAAAACAAACCCTCCGGGGGGTCGACGACCACCTTGCCGGCATCGAGGTCGACGCTCACCACCAGCTCCCTGGCCGCCGGGAAAAGCACCTCTCCCGAGCCGGTGTCGACCGACCACAGGTCCTGCGCCGGGCGGATGTGGACCTCCCGCACCCTCCCGAGAACCCGGCCGTCCCGGTGGACGACCTCCAGCCCCGCGACCTCGTGCTCCCAGAAGGCGTCCTCCTCCTCGAGCTCGCCCAGCTCCGAGGCATCGACGAAGATCAGCCACTCCCGCAGGCTTTCGGCCTCCTCGACGCTGGAGTAGCCGTCGAAGTACACCAGCAGGGCGCCCTTGTGGTTGCGGGACCCCTCGACGACCACCGGATTCGCCGAATCCAGGTCGGGCCCGAGCAGAAGCTCCGCCCCGGGGGCGAACCGGTCGGGGTTTTCGGTGAGCGCCCGGACGAGCACCTCGCCCCGCAGGCCGTGGGGCTTGACCACCCGGCCCACGAGCACGTACTCGGATTCTTCGGAGGCCATGAAGGCTCCTTTAGTCGATGATCTCGACTATGGCGTTGCGGTCTTCCCGGAGGGCCGCCGCCTTCACCACGGCCCGGATGGCGCGGGCGATCCGCCCGTTGCGCCCGATGACCTTCCCGACGTCGTCGGGATGCACAAAAAGGTCGTACATGATCGTACGACCTGACTCCTCTTCTTCTATCCGCACATCATTTGGGTTTTGGACCAGATATGAAACGACGAACTCGAGCGTTTCGCGCGAGCTCATTTTGCGGAAGAAGCGGAGAGGGTTTTGCCTTTCTCGTCGATGACGCCGGCGATCTTCAGGAGCTTGGTCACTGCGTCGGAAGGCTGTGCGCCCTTGCCGAGCCACTCGCGGGCGCGATCTGCGTCGATCTCCACGATAGAGGGCTCGTTGCGGGGGGCGTACTTGCCAATCGACTCGATGAACCGGCCATCGCGCGGTGCGCGGGAATCCGCGACAACCACCCGGTAAGTAGGCTGCTTCTTCTTGCCCATGCGGCGAAGTCTGATTTTGACCATAGACGAGCAGTGTACCAGCGAACGGGCGTCCCGAATGGAGCGCCTGCGCTACATGCCCAGCCCGGGGGGAAGGCCGAAGCCCTTCTTGCCCTTCTTCTGGCCGCCGAACTTCATCATCTGCTTCATCATCTTGCGGGCCGCGTCGAACTGCTTGATCAGGTCGTTGACCTCCCGCACCTGGCTCCCCGAGCCCTTGGCGATGCGGACCCGCCGGCTGCCGGAGATGATTCGGGGGTCGTTGCGCTCCTGCGGGGTCATCGAGCGGATGATCGCCTCGATGCGGGCGACGTCGTCGTCCTGAACGTCGAGGTCCTTCATCTTCCCGACCCCCGGAACGCCCGTAAGCATCTTCAGCAGGTCGCCGATGCCGCCCATCTTCTTGACGCTCTGGATCTGGGTGAGGAAGTCCTCGAGGGTGAACTTGGCCTCCATGACCTTGCGGGCCTGGGCTTCTGCCTCCTTCTGGGACATCGTGCCCTCGGCCTTCTCGATGAGGCTGAGGACGTCGCCCATGCCTAGGATGCGGGAGGCGATCCGGTCCGGGTAGAAGGGCTCCAGGTCGGCGAGCTTCTCTCCGGTACCGGCGAACTTGACCGGCACCCCGGTGATCGTGGTGGCGGACAGTGCGGCGCCGCCCCGGGAGTCGCCGTCGATCTTGGTGAGCACGATTCCGGTCAGCGGCAGCCGCTCGGAGAAGGCCTTGGCGGAGTTCAGGGCGTCCTGACCGGTCATGGCGTCCAGGACGAACAGGACCTCGTTCGGCTCCACCGCGTCGTGGACCCGGGCCACCTGGGCCATCATCTCCTCGTCGATGCCGAGGCGGCCGGCGGTGTCGACGATCACCACGTCGGCGTTGCGCTTGCCGGCTTCCAGGCCGGCCCGGGCGACCTTCACCGGGTCCGTCTCGCCCGGCTCGCTGTGGAAGCCGACTCCGGCCTGGCCGGCGAGCACCTCCAGCTGGCGGATGGCGGCCGGGCGCTGGAGGTCGGCGGCGACCAGCATCACCTTGCTGCCCTTCTTCTTCAGGTGGGCGCCCAGCTTGGCGGCCAGGGTCGTCTTTCCGGAACCCTGGAGACCGGCCAGCATGATGACCGTGGGCGGCTTGGACGCCATCTTGAGCGGCGAGATCGTGCCGCCCAGGATGTTGATCAGCTCGTCGTGGACCAGCTTCACCACGTGCTGGCCCGGAGTCAGGGACTTGAGGACCTCCTCGCCCACCGCCTTCTCGCGGACGTGGCTGAGGAAGGTCTTGACCGCGGGCAGGGCGACGTCGGCCTCCAGAAGGGCCAGCCGGATCTCGCGCAGCGCGGCCTCGACGTCCTTCTCGGTCAGCCTCCCGCGGCCGCGGAGCTGCTTGAAAACGGAGTCGAGGCGGTCGCCCAGGGCGTCGAACATAAGAACCCATATTAGGGCAGCGTCGAAATCTCACCGGCGGACGAGTCGTCACCGGGGCGGCCGAAAGACGACTCATCGCTTAAGACAGCGCTCTTTCTGCCGATGAAAGCAGGGCAAACTAGCACTGTTTGGCAAATCGGCTGCGCCGACCGACCGCGGGGCAAACTTGGTCTTCAAAATCCAGCCTCAGGAACGCACGAAGAACGCGCTGATAATCACCGCGGTGGTCGTCGGCATCCTGTCGCTGATAATCCCGGTCCGGCTCATTCAGGACAAGGTGTCGGAGATGGCCCGCGAGCGGATCTCCGGCCCGCCGCCCAAGCCGCTGTCCGCCGAGTGGGCGGCGGTCGTCGAAGAGCTCAAGGTCTTCGTCGAGAACGAGCGGGGCCTCAAGTTCAAGAACAAGGTTCCCGTGGAGGTCGAGTCGCCGCAGGAGTTCCAGGAGCGGCTCGCCGGCGAAGCCTC
>DATABX010000058.1:0-3886 GCA_036259335.1 Actinomycetota bacterium | reverse complement strand
GTGCCTGGAGGACCTGCGCTCGGCGGGAGTGGACCTCGTGACCATCGGGCAGTACCTGGCGCCGTCGGTCGACTCCCACCTGCCGGTCGACCGGTGGGTGACCCCGGAGACCTTCGCCGGTTACTCCGCCGCCGGCGAGCGGATGGGTTTTGCCTGGGTCGAGGCGGGCCCCCTGGTGAGGTCCTCGTACCACGCGGGCAAACAGTACGAGGCGGCGTCCGCCCGCCTGGGGGCGCTCTAGGGCTCCTGAGAGCCCTTAGGTAGTTCGTCCTGTGTATCCCCAGCGGTCGGATCGGCGGTCTCGGTTTCCGAAGCCGTCGTAGAACCGGCGGCCGGCTCTGCGGGAAGCACCTCGGTAGCAGGTTGGCCCACCGGCGGTTCGGTACCGTCCTCCGTGGCTTCGGCCGCCGTCTCGTTGTTCGGAGTGGCCGCCAGCTCCTCTGCCGGCGGCGGGATCTCCTCGACCGCAGCGGCGCCGGTGATAGTCTCGCCGGCCGCAGTCGCCGGGGCCTGCTCCACCGGCGGAATGTCGACCACCGGAGGCGCCTGGCTGTCGACAACCATGGCCTCCACCGGCGGGGTGGGGGGCGTCTCGACCGGGGGCACGTCGTCCGACGGGGGCAAAGGTGTCGAAACCGGGGCGTCCGCGGCAGCGGCTTCGGCCTCCTCCTCCGGCACGGGCGGTGGTTCGACTGGAATTGCGGCAGCTTCGGGGGCTTCCGGGTCAACGGGTGGGACCGGGCTCACCGGCTCCTCCGCGGCACCAGCTTCGGTTGCCGGCTCCTCCGCAGGTTCGGCCGGCTCCTCGGCGGAGGTGGTACCCACCGCGGCCGTGGCGGGGGCGACCGCCGGGCGGCCCTTGCGCAGCCGCGCCAGGAAGAACAGCGACAGCACCAGCACCACGATTGCCGTGAGCTGGCTTCCGGTCAGCCCGGTCCCGAACCAGGTCTTGTCCACCCGGACAAGGTCGGTGAGGATGCGGCCGATGGAGTAGAGGGCCGCCCAGGTGAGGACCAGGAACCCCTTAGGCCGGGGCTTGCGGTCGAGCCTCATCAGTATGAAAAAGATCACGAGCGACCACAGGGAGTCGTACAGGGCGGTTTGGTGAACCACCATCCCGGGCTGGATACAGCCGTTGGGGCTCGGATACACCGCCGGGTCGCACGGCGGGGAGGAGATCAGCTCCCCGCCCTGGTACTCCCACCCCCAGAATCCGTCGGTGGGCGTGCCCAGGTGGTCGCCGATGACCAGGTCTCCGATACGCCCGATTGCCGTGCCGATGGCCAGGCCCGGGGCGCCGAGGTCGGCTAGCCGGAGGAAGTCGAGTTTTTTCGCCCGGCAGTAAAGAAACGCCGCCAGGAAACCGCCGATGAGGCCGCCCATCAGCGAGATGCCGCCCTTGTAGATCTGCAGGTACTCGACCGCGCTCCGGAACTGCTCGGGGTGCCCCACGATGTACGCCACCCGGGCGCCGACGATCGCTCCGAGCACTCCCACCACCGCAGCGTTCCAGGCGTGGTCCTCGTTGAACCCGGTCCGGCGAGCCCTGCGCGCCATGAGGGTTGCCCCCAGGAAGTAGCCGATGGCGATGCCGACGCCGTGGGGCGAGACGCTCAGGTTGCCGATCGGGATTCGCGGGATCACTTCCCATCCGAGCATCCTGTCCGCCTCTCCTAGGTACTAAGGACTTGCGACCGCCGCCAATGCCGAGCGGGCGCTGAAGCTGTTGCGGCCGGCCCGGCCGTCGATCTCCGCGTAGATCTTAGCGCCGGGTTGGACGGGCAAGGCGGCGGAGGGAATCGCCCGAAAGGTGATGACGGCCGACTCGAGCGGTGGAACCAGCACCGACGAGTCCTCCGCAGCCGCCAGCCGTTCCGGGATCCAGGACCCGGAGTAGCTGACCTCCGACACCTCTGCCGAACCCAGAAGGTCGCCCTGCTCTGAGAAGAACTCGACCTGCGACACGCCCACCCGTCGACCTCTGACGTGCGTCGGCACCTCGATCCCGAAGGTGCTCGTCAGAAGGGAGCCCGGTTGGGGGTTCTCGCCGGAGGTCGAGCGCACGACCACCGGGACCAGCTCGTAGCGGGAGCGGACCACCGTGGGCTTCACCGGAGAGCTCCCGGCGCTCAACAAAGCCAGGTCCATCACTGCGGCGAGGCACGCCAGACCCATTAGAATCCTGATGGGCAAACGCTTTCGAACAGGCTGACCACGGTCGGTCCGCTTCATCTAGGGCGAAGCATACGGGCCGCGCCGTCCATTCCGCCTGTCCAGCGCATGCCGAACATCGTGGATAGAATGATTCTGCGGCGGGAGCCCCCCAACAATTTCGAACGTTCGAAGGAGTCGGATCAAAAATGGCGTACATCATCTGTGAACCGTGCATCGGAGTTAAGGACCGGGCCTGCGTAGACGAGTGTCCCGTCGACTGCATCTACGAGGGCGAGGACCAGCTCTACATCCACCCGGAGGAGTGCGTGGACTGCGACGCCTGCCTGCCGGCATGCCCGGTGGACGCCATCTACCCCGGAGACAACGTGCCCGCGGAGTGGAAGGAGTACATCACCAAGAACTCCCAGTTCTTTGTCGAGCATCCCGACGCCTCAGGTGGCGCCTCCGAAAGCCCCTTCGCCCCCTCCGAGGAGCGCAGCGAATAAGCTCACCGCCGCCAATCTCGGGGAGAGGGTTTCGATTCTCTTCTCGATCTCCGGCGATCCCGAGCATCCCTTCAGCGAGGTAACGGGGGTTTTGCTGAGAGTCACCACCGGCGAAGGTCCCGACGCCCGATATTCCGTGATGCGACGCAGCGGCGAGGTGGTCGAGGTGCCGCAGCTTGCCGTGCTGAAGCTCAAGGTCATCCCCCCGGGAAGCGGTCCAATTCGGAGGCCGCCCTCCTGGGAGTCCGGCGGATCCTGAAACCGAGGTTTTTTCTCGCCTCGGGCGGAACGGCCTCTTGTTTTAGTCCGGGGGTCTGCGAAACTGTAGTGGTGAATTACGGCCCGGAGCTGTAGATGGCCCTCTTCGACAAATTCAAGCGCTCGGACATGAGGGTGCTGCAGCAGTTTGCCGAGACCCACGAGGGTGTCGAGGCGTACCTCGAGCCGGAGACGACCACGCGGCCGCAGTCTCTGCTGCTTGTCGCCCGGGACGGAGAGTGGGCTCGGGCCACCATCGCCGACCGGGGCCAGGCAGGAGCCTTCTGCAAGAAGCTCGGCATTCCGTACTACGACGCCGCGGTGGTGGGTTATCCCGACCGGATGAAGGGCCACAAGGGCAAGCCGGCGCCCGCCGCACCGTCCGCCGAGGAGCTTGAAGCCTGGTTCGCGCAGGGCACCGCCAACGAGCCGGACCACGGCTAAGGTACTCGGCAAGCTTGAGTTACTATTGTTCGGTAAGTTGCATCGACGGCGCGCGTAGTTGTGTGCTTCTGTAAGAGACCTACTTTTGATCGCCAAGGGTTTCGATAATCAAGGAGGACATATTGGACACCAAAGTTGACGAGGCTTCCTCCATCAAGACCGCTCCCAGCCCGATCATCCTCGGCTCGGCGGCCGCATCGAAGGTAGCGGAGCTTCTCGACCGCGAGGGCAACCCCGACTACTTCCTGCGCGTAGCCGTGCAGCCGGGCGGCTGTTCCGGGTTGCGCTACCAGCTGTTCTTCGACGACCAGCCCCTCGAGGGCGACCACATCCTCAACGAGGGCTCCGTAACGGTCAGGGTGGACCGCATGTCGGCGCCCTACCTCAAGGGCGCCACGGTTGACTGGCTGGAGGGCCTTGATCAGTCCGGGTTCACGATCAACAACCCGAACGCCGCCGGAAGCTGCGCCTGCGGAGACTCGTTCCACTAGATCACACCGGCTCAAGGAAACGGGGAGGCCATC
>DATABX010000057.1:0-3547 GCA_036259335.1 Actinomycetota bacterium | reverse complement strand
GAGGCATGGGAGCAGCAGGCAGCCGGGTACGCTCAGCGGCACGCGAACTATCGCGAGATCCGAATAGAGCCTACGAGCTTCCGGAACTTCGCCACCGCGGCGATCTGGGAGTGGACTTACTCTGATGGCGGCGCCAATCTCCACGCCGCGAATCTCGGCTTCGCGAACGAGGAGTGGGGGTTCGCGCTCAACTTCCAGACCCGAACCGCCGACTGGGAAGAGTCACTTCCCATCTTCGAACGATTTCAGGAGACGTTCTCGGGCACCGGGGACGAGGAGGAGGACTAGCGTGGCAGAGGTTTTTCACTGCTTAGGGTGTGGCGGGCCGATCGACGATCCGAGCCTCCCCGACATCCTCACCGCAAGGAAGCGAAGCCGGCTTCCCTCGTTCTCGGACAAGGAGACCGACCCCCAGACCGGCTACTTCCACGTCGTGTGCTTCATCGGGCAGCGGGGCTACCAGCTGGTCGACGACGACTTCGTTTAATCCGGGAACACAACACGGCGGCTGGCTTCCATGACTCGAGTTCACCGCCAACGGCCCACCTCCTGTCGACCCTGATCGGGTGTAGGAGAAGGGCAGTGTCAAGCATCAGCCGAAGCCACTGTCTCAGATCACCGAAGCCGATGTCGCACATCAACCGAAACTGTGTAAAGCATCAGGTGAAGCCGGAATGTAGAGGATCACCCGGAACACGACAAACAAGAGCGCCCCCGGCAAGAATCGAACTTGCGACACCAGGTTTAGGAAACCTGTGCTCTATCCACTGAGCTACGAGGGCACGCGATCCATTTACTCGTAGTTTGACGCATCGCGCCAGCGCCGCAAGGTCGCCGGACGGCAATAGGATCAGGATCTGTTGGAACCCCAGGAGCACACTGTGAGCGACACCCCGCCGGAGGCGCGTTCGGCGAACCTGTTCGAGCGGCTGTACCCGCCGGCGCTCGTCCTGGCGCTGGTCGCCGTCGCAGTTCACTTTCTGCTGGTGGCCGTGACCATTCCTTCGAAGAACCCGCTGTCTGCCGCCGGTGACAACTTCGCTGTCCGGTACGTCGACCCCGCCCTCAAGCAGAAGTGGAGCCTTTTTGCGCCGGATCCGTTGAGCGGCGATATCCATCTCATGGGCCGGGCCCGAAACCACGGAGGCGAGTGGACCGAGTGGGCCGAGTTCTACACACCGGTCCGGGAGGAGGTGCGGTCGAGCGCTTTCAACCCCCGGGCACTGGTGCGGGTGCACCTGATTCGATCGGCGCTGATTCCGCTGCGGGACGCCATGGGCAAGACCGCGCAGGAGACCGATCTGCTGCTTCGGGAGTGGCAGGACCCGGATACCAAGCCGGCCGAGGTGGTCTCGCTCGAGCGCACCGCGGCCGGCGAGCTGGCGGAGCAGTACCCCGGGCGCCGGTTCGACCAGGTCCAGGTGCGTATCCTTCTCACCAAACTGGCCGGGTCGGAGGACGCAGGGGAGCTGCTGCTCAGCCTGACGCTTCGGGAGGCTCCGTTCGAAAGCTCGGTCGACTCCCTGGGACGGCCGTGACCGCCTCCGTCCGGGCTCGCGGCCGAATGGAGTGGCTGGCCGACCGATTCGCCGTAAAACACCGGTTGATCGGCAGCTCGTTGCTCCGGCTGGGGCTGGGGGGCGCGGTGGCCTACCACTTCGCCTCGTCGTGGCCGGAGCGCCGGTACCTGTGGGGAGCGGACGGCGCCCACCCCCTCGAGATCTTCAACCGCACCAACGCCCGGCTCGGGCCCTCCCTGTTCGCAGTGCAGTCAGAGGCGCTGTTCGACGTTTTGTACCTCGCCGGGCTGCTCGTGGCCATCGCCTACCTCGTGGGCTGGCACACCCGGGTGGTGGCGATTCCGTTTGTCGTCCTCACCTGGTCGTTGCTGAGCCGGAACCCCCTGGCTTTGAACGGCGGGGACACGCTGCTGTTCGTCACCCTGCCCTATCTGTTGTTCCTGGATTCGTCGGCCTGCTTCTCTTTCGACTCCCGCCGGAAGGCGGCCGAGCCCCGGTCGGCAAACGCCTCGACGGTGATCGCCGCGCTCCACAACCTGGCCCTGGTCTGCCTGCTGGTACAGCTGTGCATCGTCTACGGCGCCAACTGCTACAACAAACTGTTGGGGGACACCTGGATCGACGGGACGGCGCTGGGAATCGTCTTCCGGCTGGCGGAATACGAGCCTCCCCTCCTCGCCGGATTCCTGGCGGGCAGCCAGTTCGTCCAGGCTTCGATCGGCTACTTCACCCTCGCCTTCGAAGGGGCGTTCCCGTTTCTGATCTGGAGCCGGAAGGGCCGGGTGGTGGCCGTCGTCCTGGCCGTCCTGCTGCACGGCGGCACGATCCTGTTCATGGGCCTGGTGGCGTTCGGCTTGCGGATGATCGTCTACCAGACCGTGCTGCTGTCCGACGACCAGTACCTGCGGCTGGCCGGCAGGCGGGGGGTGCTCGCCCGGAGGAGCCGGCAGCCGGCCACCTCCACTCCGGCCGACGCAGCGACTTGACCGAACCTGCGGGCATCACGCCGGTTACCGCCATTTTGCTTGACGGTTACCGCCCCGAAACCTGCGCTTGTAACCATGGGAACCAGCAGCAACCCAAAAGGCCTTTCCATAGCAGTTGAATCGGATAGCCGATTCGCCCGAGTTGGAGAGCCGGCCGGCTCGCCTTCCATCCCCGCCACCACAGGAGGTCCAGTTTGGAGAAAACCGGGATCACGATCACAGAGCTTGAAGCGGCCCTCGGCGGCCTGTACACCGCCCCCAAGGACCCCGACGCGCCCGAGGTACACCAGGCTGCCGCCTCGACCGGCGCCGCCGCCGGTGACGGCATCACCGTCGCAGAGCTCGTCACGGCTTTGGACGGGATGTACACCGCCCCCAATCTGGAGGAGGCGGCTTAACCGCCCTCTTCGGCGAAAACCGAAAGGCTCCGGCACTCGCCCCCGGGGCCTTTCCGGTTATGTGGGAGTATTTCCGTAACGCACCGGCGCATTACGGAGAGTGATCGTGGCGACATCGGTAGCACGCAAGACCGAACCACCCGGCCCCCGAGGCCTGCCGGTGGTGGGGTCCGCCATCGACCTGCTCCGCGACATCCTCGGGACCACCCTGGAAGGCCGGCGCAAGTACGGGGACGTCGTCAAGTACGTGGCCGGTCCGCCCGGGCCGATGCGGGTCGTCGCCTACGGCATCGCCCACCCCGATGGCGTGCAGCACGTCCTGGCCGGCGGCGCTGCCCATTACGCAAAGCAGGACGCCGCCTACCGGGAGATCCGCGCCCTGGTCGGCAACGGTCTTCTCACCAGCGAGGGTGAAACCTGGCGCCGGCAGAAGCGCTTCATCCAGCCGCTGTTCACGCACAGCCGTGTAGCGAGCTACGTCGGCATGATGTCGCAGGAGAGCGCCGACCTGGTGGCACGCTGGAACGAGCTGCGGTCGGCCGACGGCACGGTCGACCTGCACCGGGAGATGACCCGGTTCAGCCTACGGGTGGTTTGCCGGGCGCTCTTCGGAACCGACGTCGACCGCATCGTCCCGGTGCTC
>DATABX010000056.1:0-2042 GCA_036259335.1 Actinomycetota bacterium | reverse complement strand
GAAGCCTTCAGCTCGACCGCGCAGCAGCAGCGAGTCTGGATTCAACTCACCTATTTTGAGGCCGTCCGAGGTCGAATCGCCAGGGATAGGGGATCTGCTCATAACAGCGCGCTCGACCAGTTCCCATTCAACTTCCCCGTGCCTTGCTCAGACCACGGCGCAATCCAGTGGGCGGAGGCAGACGCCCGAGGTCCAGAATTATGTGCCATTTTTTCCTAAAGCTACGGTGCCCTCCACGATGCAGCCGACCCTACGCCGGACCCAAAATCGTGCTGATGTGGGCGATCCGAAAGGAGAGATGAGCAGGAAACCGACCTTGAGTCTATTGGTCCTGACCATGTTTGCCGGAGGCTGTTCCGGCGGAGGAGGGGAAGCTTGACTACCACTGCGAGCGAACAACGGTCGGCTGAAGCCGGGACCGAAACCGGCGTGCATCCCAACGAGCAGTTCGTGCGGGACGGGTATGCGGCGTTCAACCGGAAGGACATGGATGCGGTCATGGGGATCTTCGCCGACAACATCCGATTCGTGGTCCCCGGCAGGAGCATCCAATCCGGCACGTTCAGCGGTAAGAGTGAGGCCGGCCGCTACTTCCAGATCGTCGGAAGACACACCTCCGGGACCCACCGCCTGGAGATCCAGGACGTCGTGGCCAACGATGACCGGGTCCTGGTGATGGCCCGGGCGTTGGGCGAGCGCGGCGCCGAGCTCTTCGACATGACGGTCGTGCACATCTGGCGGGTGGAAGGGGGCAAGCTCACGGAGCTTCTGCTTTTCCCCGCCGACCAGTACGCGTTCGACGAGTTCTGGTCCTGAACGGACCTGCTCACGATGGCCGGCCCGGCTAGCGGGCGGCCGCCCGGAGCAGCAGCTCTGCCAGGCCGTCGAGGCGGGACCGGGACTCGTTGGTCAGCACCACGACCGTCAGGTTCTTCGACGGAACGTGCCACAGGACCGAGCGGTGACCCGGCAGAAGACCTCCGTGGCCCCAGACCGTCGTCTCGAGGTCCGGCCGCTGCACCTCCACGCCCAACCCGTAGCCGGTGTGGCGGCCCGAGTACCGTCCCGGCCGGGTCATCTCGGCGACGACGCGCTTAGGGACCAGCCGCCCGCCGGCGAACGCCTCCAGAAACCGCACCAGGTCGGGTGCGGTCGAGACCAGCGCGCCGGCCGCATCCTCGCTGGTCTCCAGGGCGGGCCAGGGATCGGGCACCAATTCGGTGAAGCCGTCGTTGTCCAGGTCGAAGTAGCCCGGGGCCAGCTCCCCAGTCGGGTCCTCGAAACCCGCTAGGTAGCTCGCCTCCATCCCGGTCGGGTCCAGGATGCGATGCCGGACCTCGGCCTGCCAGGGCCGGCCGGTGAGGTTTTCGATCACCTTGCCGAGCAGCAGGTAGTTGGTGTTGGAGTACCCGTACGCCGAGCCCGCCTGGAACTCCGGCTCTCCTTTGGCCGCGATGGCCAGCACCTGATCGACCGACCACGTCCGGTCGGGGTCCTCGAGCAGCGAGGTCTTGAGCTCGGTACTGCGGCTCGCGTCGGGCAGGCCGCTGGTGTGTGCCAGCAGGTCGCCGACCGTGACTCCGTCGAGCAGCCGGCCGATCGGTCCGGCTTGCGGCAGGTGCCGGGACACCGGGTCGTCCAGCGACAGCCTTCCCTCCTCCCGCAGCTGCATGACCACCGTCGCCACCAACAGCTTCGTGATGGAGGCCGCCCGGAACGGGGTATCCACGGTCACCCGCCGGCGGCCGTCGCGGACCAGGGTCCCGGAGGCCACCGCCTGAATGCCGTCTGGCCCGGCGGAAACGATCGCAACCACGCCCGGGACCGGTGTCCGCTTCCTCCACGCCTCCACGATGCTCGCCATCTCGCCCGCCGGCGCAGTCGATACCTG
The DNA here is from genome assembly GCA_036259335.1 of Actinomycetota bacterium. Taxonomy (GTDB): domain Bacteria; phylum Actinomycetota; class CADDZG01; order JAHWKV01; family JAHWKV01; genus JAJCYE01. The sequence goes on along the minus strand of DATABX010000056.1, from coordinate 151 downwards.
GGCCACCGGTCCGCAGGCCGCCAGAACCAGCATCAGGGCGACAAGCGTGCAGTGGGCTTTCACGTCACGTCCCTTCTGGCCAGCGCCCAACCTCCGGCGAACACCGCAGCCGCGGCGTAGGCAGCCATCAGCAGTCCACCGGCCCACATCG
>DATABX010000055.1:0-8605 GCA_036259335.1 Actinomycetota bacterium | reverse complement strand
TGATCGCCGGACGGGCGGTCATGGGCGCCGGCGCTGCGCTGATCATGCCGGCGACCCTGTCCACCATCACCGTGGTCTTCCCGCCCGATGAGCGGCGGAGGGCGATCGCCCTGTGGGCGGGATTCGCCGGCGCCGGCGGGTCATTCGGTCCCGTGGTCTCCGGGCTCTTGCTCGAGCGCTTCTGGTGGGGATCGACGATGCTGGCCCTGCTGCCGGTGGTCGCTCTGACCGCCGGGACCATCGCGCTCATCTGCCCGCCCTCCCGGGACGACGACTCCACCCCGCTGGACCCGGTCGGGGCGCTGCTCTCGCTGGTGGCGCTGATCGCGCTGCTGTTCGCCATCATCGAGGCCCCCGAGAAGGGCCTGGCCCACCCCGAGGTGCTCACCGCGATCGCGGTCGGAGTGGTTATGCTCGCGGCCTTCGTGGCGTGGGAGAGGCGCACTCCCCACCCCATGCTGCCGTTCGACCTGTTCGGGGACCTGCGGTTCCGCATGGGCAGCGGGGTGATCACGATGATCTTCTTCATCATGTTCGGCTGGTTCTTCGCCACCACCCTGTACCTGCAGTACGTCCGGGACCTCAGCGCGTTGCAGGCCAGCCTCGCCATGCTGCCGTTCCCGCTGGCGATGATCCTGGTGGCTCCCCGCAGCGCCCGGCTCGCCGAGAGGTTCGGCAGCGGCAGGGTGATAACCGCCGGATTCGGCGCCGTGGCGGGATCCTTCGCCGTACTGTCGCTGTTGAGCGCCGACGCCCCCTACGTCCTGTTCGGCCTCACCTTCGCCCTGATGGGCTCCGGGATGGGCATCACCACCGCGCCGGCCACCGGAAACATCATGAGCGCGGTGCCCCCGGGCAAGGCGGGAGTCGGGTCGGCAGTGAACGACACCACCCGGGAGTTCGGCGGCGCGCTGGGCATCGCAACCATCGGGAGCTTGGTCAGCGCGATATACCGAGCGGGCATGGATTCGCTTCCCCGCTCCATCCCGGCCGAAGCCGCCGAGGCGGCTAGGGAGTCGGTCGGGGCGGCCATCTCCACCGGCCGGGCCCTGCCCGGTGGGGAGCTACTGGTGTCCCAGGCGATCGACTCCTATTCGGGCGCCTACCGGGCGACCAACATCGCCGCTGCGGTGCTTGCGCTGGTGGCCGCGCTAATCGTGCAGCGCTTCTTCTCGCAACGAAAAGAAGCCGAGGCCAACCTGGTTCGGCCCGAGTCGATGCCGGAGCTGACCGGCGTGAGCGTGCGGTCCTAGCTCAGCCTCCCTTCTCCTCCGCCTCCTCGGCCACCTTGGCGATCGCCGGCTTGGCGGTGATTCCGTGGATCAGGATCGACGCCCCCACAACGACCGACACGGCCGCCCACAACTCTTCGGCATTGGAAAACGAAGCGTGGTTCAGCGCATAGGCCAGGTAGTAGAAGGAACCGATTCCCCGGATCCCGAGGAAGGCGATCGCCGGCTTCTCCACCGTCTCCATCTTCAGCCTGCCGATACCGATCAGGCCGGAGAGGGGCCTGACCAGCAGCAGGATCGCCGCGGCCACCAGCACCATCGGCAGGTCGATCGGCGCCAGCAGCCCCTGCACCAGGGCGCCGCCGAACAGCAGCAGGATCACCGCGCTGGCCAGCCGTTCGAGCTGGTCGGCGAAGCGGGTGAGCTCCTTGTGGTACTCGTGGTCCCGCTCGATGTCCCGGATCACCAGGGCGGCCACGAACACGGCGATGAAGCCGTATCCGTGGGCCAGCTCGGTCAAAGCGTAGGAGATCAGGGTCACTGCCACCGCCACCAGCCCCTCCCGGCTGTGGGCCAGCTTGGTGTGGTGGTCGCCCACCCGGAACAGCAGCAGCGCCAGGAACCTGCCGGCCACCACACCGATCACCACCCCGGCGACAATCTTGTAGACCAGGTCCACCAGCAGCCACTCGCCGAACCAGCCGGCGCCGCTGGTGACCGCCATGGCGATCGCGGCGTTGGTGAACGGAAACGCCAGGCCGTCGTTGAGCCCGGCCTCCGAGGTGAGAGCGAAGCGGACCTCGTCGGTTTCGCCCGACCCCGGCGCCCCGACCTGGACGTCGGAAGCGAGCACCGGGTCGGTCGGGGCCAGCGCCGCCCCGAAAAGCAGGGCGGTGGCCGGAGCAAAGCCGAGCACGCCCCAACCGAGGAAGGCGACCGCCGCGATCGTAAGCGGCATGGTGACACCGAGAAGCAGCCAGGTGGTCTTCCACCTCTTCAGACCGATCCGGCGGTCCAGCTTCAGTCCGGCGCCGGTCAAGGCGACTATCACCCCGAACTCGGTGAGCCTCTCGGCCACCTCCCCGTACCGGATCGGGTCCATTCGGGGCAGCCCGAGCGGCAGGGCGAAGATCACCGCGCCGAACACCACGAGGATTATCGGGAACGAGATCACCCGGTACTTGAGCACCCGCGGAAGCCACGCCACCGCCAGCGCCGCGGCGCCGACGACCAGCAGCGCGATCTCGTAGTTCTGCAACAGGATCTCCTGGAGGGTTTGGTCGGTTCTGCCGTCGCTTTCGAAGAACCGAACCTTCGAGTAAGTTTGCCCACATGATTCGAAAAGATGCACCGGCAAACAACGGCGGCTCGGCCCTCGCCATCGAGGCTACCGGCCTGGTCAAGGCGTTCGGCGAGAACCGGGCGGTCGACGGGGTCGACCTGGCCGTCCGCCGGGGTTCGGTGTACGGCGTTCTCGGCCCGAACGGCGCCGGCAAAACCACTCTGATTCGCATGTTGGCAACCCTGATCCGCCCCGACGCCGGCAGCGCCACGGTCCTCGGCCGGGACCTGCTGACCGAGGGCGACGCGGTGCGCGCCGGCATCAGCCTGACCGGCCAGTTCGCCTCGGTCGACGAGGAGCTCACCGGGCGGGAGAACCTGATCCTCATCGGCCGCCTCCTCGGGCTGAGGCACCGGGCGGCGGGCGAGCGGGCCGGCGAGCTCCTCGAGGCCTTCGGGCTGGCCGATGCGGCAAACCGGCTGGTCAAGAACTACTCCGGCGGGATGCGCCGCCGCCTGGACATCGCGGCCAGCGTCGTCGTCACGCCCCAGCTGATGTTCCTGGACGAGCCGACCACCGGCCTCGACCCCCGCTCCCGCAACCAGGTCTGGGACATCATCCGGGCCCTCGTCGCCGGCGGCACGACGATCCTGCTGTGCACCCAGTACCTCGAAGAGGCGGATCAGCTGGCCGACGGCATTGCGGTGATCGACCACGGAAGGGTGATCGCCGAGGGGACCCCGGCCCAGCTCAAGGCCTCGGTTGGCTCGGGAGCCCTGCACATCCGGCTCCTGGACTCCAATCAGCGGGCGGAGGCCGAGAGGGTGCTCTCCCGGGCGCTGGGCGCCGTGACCCTGGAATCCGACCCCGCCGGCTTGTCGGCCGCCTGCTCGGACGCCGGGCGGGCCGCGCTCGCCATCGCCGAGCTGACCGAGGGAGGCATCGGGGTGGCCGACTTCTCGCTCGGACAGCCAAGCCTCGACGAGGTGTTCCTCGCGCTCACCGGCCACCCGGCTGAGGAGGCTGCGGTCGAGGAGGTGGCTACTTGAGCACCCGCCCCACGGTGCACGCCGACCCGTCATCCGGCGCCGACGAGGCCGCGGTGATGCGAGCGATCGCCTCGACCAGCCGGCCGCCGGCCGTGACCCCGCTCTCGGCGGCGCTCACCTTCGGCTGGCGCGGGATGCTGAAGATCAAGCACGTCCCCGAACAGCTTCTGGACGTCACGATCACCCCGATCATGTTCATCTTGATGTTCACCTACCTGTTCGGGGGCGCGATCACCGGGTCGACCGCCGAGTACCTCGACTACATCCTGCCCGGCAACCTGGTTCTGTCCGTGGTCTTCACCACCGTCTACTCGGGCGTGACGCTCAACACCGACCGCACCAAGGGGGTCACCGACCGGTTCCGCTCGTTGCCCATCTGGCGGCCGGCGCCGCTGGTCGGGGCGCTGCTCGGCGACTGCGTGCGCTACCTGCTCGCCGGTTCGGTGATCACCACCGTCGGGCTGATCCTCGGCTTCCGCCCCGCTGCGGGCGTCCCGGGCGTGGCGGCGGCGCTCGGGCTGGTTGTGCTGTTCTCGTTCGGACTCTCATGGGTCTTCACCACGCTCGGGTTGCTCATGCGGACGCCGAGCGGGGTGATGAACGCGGGGTTCATGGGGATCTTTCCGCTGACCTTCGTCTCGAACATTTTTGTCGACCCGTCCACGCTGCCCGGCTGGCTTCAGGGATTCGTCGACGTCAACCCGATTTCGATCCTTACTACCGCCTGCCGGGGGCTGATGCACGGCCAGCCGGTCGGCACGGAAATCGCGGTGGTGCTGGCAGTGGCGGCCGCGCTGACCATGGTCTTCGCCCCGGTGACCAGCCGGCTCTACCGCAAGGGGTAACGCCCAGCTAGCTGGCCACCCTCATCCGGTCCAGCAGGCGCCGCTTGACCTCCACCGTCTCGACCCCTACCGACTGAAGTGTCTCGCTGACACCGGCTCCCGAGTCGAGAACCCCGAGCAGGATGTGGCCGGAGTCGATCTCATGGGACTTCAACGCCAGGGCGTGGCGCAGCGAAAGCTCCAGTGCCTTCTTGGCGTCGGGAGTGAACGGGATGTGGCCCGGCCGGGCGCTCCGGCGGTTCCAGGAGCCGGGGCCGAAGTTGCGCTCGACCCGCTCCTTGACCTCGTCCAGGTCGATTCCGAGCTTCGCCAGCAGCCGGGCATCCTGGTAGCCCGAAGCGATGACCGGCTCCAGGACCTCGCGGGTTGCGCCGGCCTCCCTCAGAACCTCCACCGCGGGGCCCGGATCGGCGGCGGTGACCACGCCGAGCAACAGGTACTCGGGACCTATCCGGTCGGCTCCCTGGGCTCCAGCGCTCTCCACGGCGGCCTCGACCACCCTCCTGGCTTGTTTGGTGAACCTTTCGAACATGCAGCTACCTCCCGAACCGGCGGCCGTGCTTGCGGTGAACGGTCTGCTTCGACACACCCATGGCGCCGGCGATCTCCTGCCAGCTCCACCCCTGGTCCCGCGCGCGCTCGACGTGGAGGTCTTCCAGGCGGTCGAGAAGGCGTCGCAGAGCGGCAATGGCCCTCAGGCCCTCGCCGGGATGTTCGTCGGTGGCGGCCACCGCCAGCTTCGACAGATCGTTCATGGTTGTCAGCATAAGCTGACAACCGTCAGTTTGTCAACACATGCTGACGCCGGTATCAGAACCTCAGGATGGCTGCGATGGGGATTCCTTCGCCCAGCCCGTCCGGCTCCCGAACGGTGAAGACCTCGGCCGAGGTCTCCTCGGCCTTGTCGACGGCCCGATCGAAGATGGTGGCGACCTGCTCCATCCGGGTGCCGTCCACCGGACACTGTTGGGCCGACTCGCTGAGGTACCCGCACTGGGGGCACTCGGTACCGGTCGCGTCGAACCCCTCTGCGATCAGCAGTGTGTCCACGCGAGCTTCGTTCAACGCGGCGAGCACCGGCGACAGCCCGGTCGCAGCCCGGCCGTCGATGCCGACCTCCCGGCGCAGTGCACCCAGCAGGTACTGCTCCCGCTCGTGCTCCAGCTGGGCCTGGACGCTCTTCACCTTGGTTTGCAGCTCCTCGGCGTCGTCCATCTGAACGTCGGCGTCGATGCGGCCGATGACGTCCTCTGCGACGTAGGAGTGCAGCCGGTTGCTGATCCGCGGCCAGAGCTCCTCGTCGGCCCCCACTAGAATGTGGTCGAAGTCCATGCTCTTGTGCAGGGTCATCAGCCGGTCGGTGACCTTCTTCAGGTGGTCCTCGACGTCCTCCTCGACTGCCCGGGCGAAGCGGGCCTGCGACCAGCCGCCCTGGTCGTGCTGGCCGCGGACGTCGTCCTCGGTCTCGTCGTACTCCTTCAAGGCAAGCGGCGAGCCGATGAAGATTCTCGCCACCCTGCGGTCTACCAGCAGCACCAGCCACTTGTCCTGGTCGACCATCTCCCGAAGCGGCTGGATGTGGGGCCTGTCATCGACGAATACCCCTCTGGGAAGCGGCTCGGGTAGCTTGACCACCTCGAACAGGTCGTTGGCGCCCGAGGCGAAGATGGCCACCGCCTGAGCGTCGGTGGTCCAGTCGTTGCCGTTGTTGAGCAGGAATTCGCGCACCCGCCGGACGTCCTCCCGGAGCGGCTTCTTGGCCTGCTGGTCGAGCTTTTCCACCATGGCCTCCGCCTCGTTGGTCAACGAGTGGATCTGCGACTCCCGGGCGGGCGGAGTGGCGAACTCGCTCGGGTCCAGGTCGACGTAGACGCTCAGCACCTTGCCGTTGCCGTCGATCTGCGACAGCCGCCGGACAAGGCCGGCTCGAGCCTTCTGGATTTTTGGTGTCACGGTGGCCATGGCGTCCCCTTTGCTTTTAGGTGTCGGAAGCGAAGCGGGGCTCCATTTGATGTTTCCCCGCATCGGCGGGCCTATTCATCCGCGCCCGGGAAGGACGACCGGGCAGGACCTAGGGCAGGATGTAGACCGGCGTGCCGGTTGGAGCGATGCGGGCGAGCTTGACGATGGTTTCGTTCGGCAGCCGGATGCAGCCGTTGCTGGAGAAGGCCCCGACGGTCGCCATGTTCGAGGTGCCGTGGATGGCGATCTGGCCGGTACCGCCGGCGAAGTTCCTGAGGACGTTCGAGAACCCCGACACGCTCAGCATGTGCACCCCCATCCCGTGGCCCGGGTTCCTCGCCGAGACGTCGACGTAGTAGGTGCCCTCGGGGGTCGGGGTCTTGGGCGTCCCGACACCGGCCGGGGACTCCAGCAGCAGCGTGTCGCCCTTCCAGGCGGTGAGCTTGCGCTTCGAGATTTCGATCACGATGTGGTTGGGGACGCTGCGCATGGCCACGTCCGCCTTCTTGACCCAGCCCATCGTCCCGTTGGGTCTGACCGGAAGCTGCACTCGCAGCCAGTCGCCTTTGACCTCCCGAACCCCGAGCACCAGGCGCATTCCCTCCCGGGTCGGGTTGTCCAGCGTCCGGCTCGGCGTGGCGGCCCCGGCCGAGGGGTAGATCGGCATCTTGGCGAGCGCCGCCTCGGCGACCTGCGCCGACCCGGGGTGGTCGAAGACCAAGGGCGCTTCGGGTGCCGCGTCGGCCGGCGGGGCTTCCACCACTTGCGGCACGCCGTCCATGCCGGCCTTGGCACCGGCGGCGGCGATCTTGGCCAGGCCGATGTCGGCTTTGGAGGCCTTCGTCGCCTGGGGCGCCAACACCGTCATCCAGACGAAGGCGCCGGTCGTGAAGACGGCGAGCGCCCCGATGAGGGACAAGACGAATCGGTTCTTGGATGTCATGAAACAACCTTTGCCGCCAGCCGGAGTTCAGCCACAGATGTAACCGCACGAAAGCTTACCCTGGCAACCGAACAAAGCCGTGTCGCGAAGAAATCTTTCGGAGGCGGCGTAACCGCGGGGCAGCCCTGAGGTCTTAGACCGGAACCCGGGCGACGTCCCGGCGGACGTGCTCGGCGGTGAGCGAGTCGCCGCTTTCGATCAGGTCGCCCGGCGTGCCCTCGAAGACCACCCGGCCGCCGGCGCTCCCGGCGTCGGGCCCCAGGTCGATAATCCAGTCGGCGTTGCGGATCACGTCCAGGTCGTGCTCGATGACGATCACCGTGTTCCCCTGGTTGACCAGCCGCTCGATGATCTCCAGCAGATGGCCGACGTCGGACATGTGCAGGCCGGTGGTCGGCTCGTCCATCACGTAGATCGAGCTCTTCTTGTGCAGCTCGGTGGCCAGCTTCAGGCGCTGGCACTCGCCGCCGGACAGGGTGTTCAGCGGCTGGCCGAGCTTCAGGTAGCCCAGGCCCACGTCGTTCAGCGCCTGGACCACCTTGCGGATCTTGGGTTCCGAGAAGAACGCCAGCGCTTCTTCGGTGGTCATCGCCAGCACGTCGCTGATCGAGCTTCCCCGCAGCCGGTACGCCAGCACCTCGGCGGTGAACCGGTGGCCGTCGCAGACGTCGCACGGCGACTTGTACCCCTCCATGAACGCCAGGTCCGTGTACACGACGCCCAGCCCCTGGCAGTTCGGGCACGCCCCGTCCGAGTTGAAGCTGAACAGTGACGGGCTGACCCCGTTGGCTTTGGCGAACAGCTTGCGGATGTCGTCGAGGATTCCGGTGTAGGTGGCGGTGTTGGACCTGCGGGATACGCCGACCGCCGCCTGGTCGATAACCACCGACTCGGGGTAGAGCTTGAGGAACTCGTCGTTGACCAGGCTCGACTTGCCGGAGCCCGCAACGCCGGTGACCACGGTCAACACGCCGGTTGGGATGTCGACGGTGACGTTTTTCAGGTTGTTGGTGGTGGCGTTCGACACCCGAAGGTGACCCGTCGGCTGCCGGGGGCCGGTCTTCAGCGGCAGCTGGTGTTTCATGAACGTGCCGGTGAGCGTCGGGGCGTCGTAGAGGTTTTCGACGCTGCCCTCGTAGACCACCTCGCCGCCGTGGGGTCCGGCCTTGGGACCCAGGTCGATGACGTGGTCCGCGATCTCGATGACGTCCCGGTCGTGCTCGACCACCAGGACGGTGTTGCCCTTGTCCCGCAGGCGCCGCAGCAGGTCGTTCAGCCGTTGGGTGTCCCGG
>DATABX010000054.1:0-14945 GCA_036259335.1 Actinomycetota bacterium | reverse complement strand
AGCCAGTCCGGCACCCGTGAGATCCCGGTCGACCAGTTCATCGTCGGCCCGTTCCAGAACAGCCTGAACCCGGGCGAGATCGCCGTCGAGGCTCGCATCCCGAGCCAAGGCGAGCGGTCGTTCGGCAAGTACATGAAGCTCGAGCGCAAGGTCGGCGACTTCGCCACCGCCGGCGTCGCAGTCTCCATCGGCTGGTCCGGCGGCTCGATCAGCCACGCCGGCATCGCCCTCACCGGCGTCGCCGCAGCCAACATCAAGGCCACTGCGGCCGAGTCGGTCCTGATGGGCAGCAGCCTCAACCAGGGAACCATCGAGGAAGCAGCTCGCCAGGCGGCGTCCTCCTGCGACCCGAAGAGCGACCACCGGGGAAGCGGCGAGTACAAGCGAGAGATCATCCGTGTCTTCACCGTGCGGGCCCTCAGCGCAGCAGCCGGTCTACGGGCGGCCTAAAGCCAGGCGGCTGAGATAATCGATTCCGCAGGAATTCAAGGGAGGTCAATGTGCAAGTAAAGCAAGTGTCGGTCACCGTGAACGGTGAGACCTACACCACGGAGATTGAGCCCCGGCTCCTCCTGACCCACTTCATCCGTGAAGTACTGGGTCTCACCGGGACCCACATGGGTTGCGACACCACGAGCTGCGGCTGCTGCACCGTCCTTCTGGACGGGCTGCCCATCAAGTCCTGCACCTACTTTGCAGTGATGGCGGACGGCCACGAGGTCATGACCGTCGAGGGCATGTCGCTGGCGTCCGAGCTTCACCCGGTCCAGCAGGGCTTCCACGAGGAGCACGGCCTGCAGTGCGGCTTCTGCACTCCCGGCATGATGCTCGTCTCCAAGGCGCTGCTCGACGAGAACCCCAACCCGACCGAAGACGAGATCCGCTGGGCCATCTCCGGCAACCTCTGCCGTTGCACGGGATACCAGAACATCGTCAAGGCCGTTAAGTGGGCAGCCCACAAGATCAACTCGGAGCCTGCCGCTTACCGTAGGTAGAACCGCTGCGCAACTAACCCCCACCCTGTTGTCCGAGGGTGGGGGTTAGTCTTTAGTTGGACCTATTTCGCCACCAACCCGAGGATTTTCGAAAACATGGCCAAAACACAGACCGACGCGACCACCAAGCAGTGGGTCGTCGACTACTACGACGGATCCTGGTTCGACTACCGGCTGATCTGGCTAAACGGAGACAACCTCGGCAAGCACTTCGGCTACTGGGAGCCCGACACGAAATCCCAGGCCGAGTCCTTGATCAACATGAACCGGCAGACGGCACTGAGGGTCGATCCCAAGCCCGGCGAGCGGGTCCTGGACGCCGGCTGCGGAGTGGGCGGCTCCTCGATGTGGCTGGCCCGCAACTACGGCGTCGACACCGTCGGCATCTCGATCTCGGCCAAGGAGCTGGAGCGGGCGCGCAAGTACACCGCCAAGCGGGGCCTGCAGAACCAGTGCACCTTCGAGCAGCAGGACTACATCAACACCAACTTCCCCGACAACAGCTTCGACATCGTGTGGGCACAGGAGAGCTCCTGCCACAGCCCGCACAAGGACCTGTTCGTCAAGGAGGCCTTCCTGGTGCTGAAGCCCGGCGGACGCCTGGTGATCGAGGACTGGTTCCGCACCGGCCGCCCCTACCACCCGGCCGACGAGAAGCTGATCCACCACTTCCTGGGCTGCTGGGCGATTCCCGACATCCCCACCCGTGAGGAGATCACCGGCTACTGCACCGACGCCGGCTTCACCGACGTCAGGCTCGACGACATCACGCCGTACATGCTCCGCTCCGCCCGCCACCTCTACATCGTCACCGCCTCGCTGTACCCGGGGGCGTTCCTTCTTCGGTGGCTGCGCCTGCGAACCAAGGTGCTGCACAACAACCTGCGGGCCGCGCGGGGCCAGTGGAGGGCGCACAACCGGAACCTGTGGATCGCCGGCATCCTGGTGGCCCACAAACCGCTCGACAGCGACGCCGCCGATGCTCCCACCGAGCCGGCCGAGTCCGCCCCCGAGCCGGTATCGGCCAACTGATGGCCAGGACCGGGACCGACGAAGCCACCCGCAAACAGATCGTCGACTACTACGACGGGTCCTGGTTCGACTACCGCGTCGTGTGGCTCAACCGGGGCAACCTGGCCAAGCACTTCGGCTACTGGGAGCCCCACATCCGCAACCACGCCGAGTCGCTCCTGAACATGAACAAGCAGGTGGCAGCCCGGGCCAACCCGAAGCCGGGCGAGCGGGTGCTGGACGCCGGCTGTGGCGTCGGAGGTTCCTCCATCTGGCTGGCGCGGACGTTCGGGCTGAACACGGTCGGCATCAGCCTGTCGGAGAAAGAGCTCGAGAGGGCCCGCCGGTACGCCAGGGAGCGAGGCGTGAGCGCCCAGTGCACCTTCGAGGTGCAGGACTTCGTGAACACCACCTTCCCGGACGCCAGCTTCGACATCGTGTGGGCCCAGGAGAGCTTCTGTCACGCCCTGGACAAGGGCGCCTGGATGAAGGAGATGTTCCGGGTCCTGAAGCCCGGCGGCCGCCTGGTGATCGAGGACTGGTTCCGCCCGCATCGCCCCTACCACCCCGCCGACGAGGCGATGTTCCGGGAGTGGCTGCGCGGCTGGGCAATCGAGGACCTGGCGACGAAGGGCGAGGTCGTCGCCGACGCAACCAACGCCGGCTTCGTGAAGCCAAAGCTGGACGACATCACTCCCCACGTGATCCGGTCGGTACGGCGGCTCTACGCGATGACCGTCGCCCTCTTCCCGGGGGCCTACCTTGGCAAGCTCCTCAAGCTGCGGAGCGACGTCCTGCACCGCAACATCGTGAGCGCCCGCCTGCAGTGGAGGGCGCGCAACCGCAACCTGTGGATCTCGGGCATCTTCTCGGCTCAGAAGCCGGACGAACCGGAGCCGGCGCCGAAGAAAGCCCGGGAAAAGCCGGCGACCGAGGCCCTGTCCAGGAACAAGGTGCCGGCGGCCCCCAAGGGTGACGCTTCGGTGGCCAACGCGGAGGCGGCCCCCAAGGCCCGGGCGTCCAGAACCAAATCGCCGGCGTCCCCCAAGGCCGGATCGCCCAAGCCCAAGGGCGAGGCGGCGCCCACCGCCGAGGCTGCCAAGGCCAACGCTCAGGCGGCCAAGGCCGGGAAGCCCAAGGCAGACGAGGCGCCGAAGGCACGCAAGGCGCCGGCCAGGGCGAAGAAGGCAGATACGAGCGCCGGCGGGAAGCAGACGGAGACGGAGACGAAGGCGCCGGCCACGGATACTCCCTCCGAGAGCTAACCGCACCCCCGCCTGCGCCGCACGACCTACCCGCGCGGCTCCTGCTCACCCTCACGGCGCCGTTCGCTTTCGTCCCGCCGGGCCTGTTTGGCCCGTGCGGCGTCGTATGCCTCGCCCAGCAGCCCGCGAGCCTTGTCGAAGGTTGCCTCGCTCGGGTTGACGATGCAGACCCAGAACAGCCGTCCGTAGTCCGGGTGCGGCATCACCACGTCCGCCGCGGTGTAGTCGTAATCGGCGGAGCCCTTGTCGGGAAACAGCGAAAGGAAGGTCTCCCGGCTAACCCCGATGTTCAGCCGGAAAGCTCCGGGCCGGTCGAGGTTCGAGACCTGGTCGTGGGCGTCGCTGTTCACCAGGGTGGCAAAGGGAAACATCTTCTCCTCGCCGTAGAAGAAGAACCGTGCCCCGTCGGGGGAGGTGTCGAACCTGACGTCCGGAAGCGCCAGGATGTATTGCGCTACGGATTCCTCGTCCACTCCCCTACTCTAGAACCTCAGTGGTGGAACAGCCGGATGCCGGTGTGGACCAGCGTCATGCCGAGCTCGTCACAGGCCGCCGCCACATCCTCCGACCTCATGGACCCGCCCGGCTCCACCACGTAGCGGACTCCGTAGCGACCGGCGTAGTCGATGTTGTCGCGGAACGGGATGAACCCGTCGGAAGCCAGCGTGAGTCCCTCGAGCTTTCCTACCCACTCCGCCCGGGCGCCGGCCGACAGGTCCGGCAACGCTCCCTCTGCCGCCTTCTGAAGGACGGCCGACTCGCCGGGGGTGATGTCGCCCTCGGCGAACCGGACCTGCCAGTTGAGGCGATCCTGGCGGGACAACCCGTCGCTCAGTGCCAGCTCCCGGACCGCGGGATTCCGCCGCAGCCACCAGTTGGCCGCCTTGGCGCCGGCGAGCCTGGTGCAGTCGACCCGGGACTGCTGACCGGCGCCGATGCCGAGCGTCATGCCGTCCTTGAGGTAGACCACCGAGTTCGACTGGGTGTAGCGAAGTGTGATCATGCCCAGGATTGCGTCGTTAACCGCCTCCGGCGGCAGGGCGGGGCCTGCGACCACCTTCAAGCTCTCCGGGGTCACGGGAAGCAGATCCTGCTCCTGCTCCAGCACCATCCCGAAGACCTCTCTCCGCTCCCAGGCCGGCGGCTGGTAGCCCGGGTCGGCTTCGAAGACGAGGAACGATCCCCGCTTCTTGCGACCGAGGATCTCCAGGGTGCCCTCGTCGAACCCGGGGGCGACGATGCCGTCGGAGATCACCCGGGCGAGAAACTCGGCCAACTCCCGGTCCACCGGGTGGGAGACTGCGATGAGGTCACCGAATGAACACTTCGGGTCGGCGTCCCGGGCGCGGACATAAGCGGAGGTAAGGGCCCCGATCGGTCCGGATAGGTCCCAGACCTCGCGCATGGTGGCGTCGGGCTCCCCGGCGACCGCGACGCCCGCAGGCGACACGTGCTTGAAGGAGGCGGCTGCCGGGCCCCCGAGGGCCCCGGCGGCCTGGTGGACCAGCTGCCAGGCGTTCAATGCGTCCAGGAGGTTGATGTAGGAAGGAGAGCCGTGCAGTAGCCGCAGAGGCTGCGGCCCGGAAGCATCGATGCGGGCACTCTGGTGGGGGTTGACGCCGTAACGCAGATCCATGGAACCTCCTCAGCTTCGAACTGAGGAGCACCCAGGCGTACGATGCTCCGAACTCTGCGCTTCCTGGTGGTGACCCACCCGACGCCAGTCGCTTGTATCGATGTTACCGGACTTCGGGCTCGTCTCCTGCTGCAGCGCCTCGAGACCTGCAAAACTGGCACGCATGTTCTTCGAGCAGACCCAGCTCGGGCGCTGGGTTGCGACAATTCCGGCGCACACCTGGGCGGTGGCCCTGCCCTACGCCGCCGCTCTGGCGCTGGTGGCGGCCGAGGTCGTCTGGCTGGCCCGGCGCCCGGGTCCCCGAAGGGACGCGGTCCTTGCTGCCGCGGGGGTGGCGGGCGTCATGGGTGGGGTGGCGGTCGTGGTCGGCTTCGGCTACAACCTGATCCTGGAGTCCTTGTGGGACGGCCTGTCGGTTTTCGCATGGCAGCCTGCAGCCGGGCTGTGGTCGAGCCACCCGGTGCTGGGCGCGGCCGCCGCCTTCGTCGCCTGGGACCTGGCCGGCTTCCTCTACCACCTGGTCGGCCACCGGACTCGAATCGGCTGGGCGGCGCACCGTCCCCACCACACCGGCACCGAGTACGACGCCACGCTGGGGCTTCGTCAGACTTGGGTGCCGTTTCACGGACTGGCCATCCATCCGCTCCTCGCTCTGGCGGGCTTCGACCTGAAGGTCGTGATGGTCTGCGCCGCCATCTCCAACAGCTGGCAGATCCTCGAACACACCAGCTTTCAGATCCGGTTTCCCCGTTGGTTTTCTTCGGTCGTCATGACTCCGGCGGCGCATCGCCACCATCACGGCCTTCCCGTAAGCCTGGTGAACCTCGGACCGGTACTGACGGTGTGGGACCGCCTGTGCGGCACCTGGAGGCCGGCAGACGCGCCGGCGCCGGAACACTACGGGTTGGGGGGCGCCGGCAGCGGGAACCCGCTGCAACTCGAGCTAGAGGGCTGGGTCGAGCTGTTCCGAGGGAACCGAGCCCGTCAGTCGGGCGTTCCGGCCCGGGCGGTGAAGTAGAGGGCCAGCTGAAGTGCCAGAGCGCCGCCTCCGATGAGAGCGGCGAGCTGGCCGCCCGCCATCGTTGCGAAGATGGCGAAGGCCAGCTCCACCAACGCCACGACTCCCCACAGGATCAGCGCCTTCTGCGACCCGCGGGCCGCTTTGCGGGCGAAGATGCACCCGGCTACCACGGTCCCGGCCACGGCCAGGAAGAGCCCCAGCAACACCAGCAGGATCAGGGCGATATCGGCGCCCGTGAACTGCGGGCTCTCGGCGAGGTAGCGCACGCCTAATCCGGGCGGCGGTTCCCGGTGAGCCGCTCGTAGTCCTCCCAGGTATCCAGGTCGGGGGGCGGCTCGCCGCCCATCTCCACCCGCAGGACCCACTCGGGATGTTTCTTCAACACCTCCCGGGCTCCCTGGTCGCCCTCGACGGCCATCAGCTCAGGCCACATCGAGCGCTCGAAGAGCGTCGGGTGGTTGGGCTTGCCGCCGAAGGCCGCCTGCACGACCTTTGCGCCGGTGGCGAGGTAGGTCTCGACGATCGTCCTGACATGCAGGGCGCCAAGCGCCGGCTGGTCGCCCAGGATCACCACCGCGGCCTGAGATCTTTCGTCTGCCGCCTCCAGGCCGGCCCTGAGCGACGTTGCCTGCCCCTGGGCGTAGTCCGGGTTGACGACGGTGCGAGTGTCCGGGCCGGTCGTTACCGCAGCTTCGACGTCGCCGGCCCGGTGGCCGAGCACGAGCACGATGTCCACGAGGCCGGAGCGCTCCATGGCGTCGATGGCGTGCTGCAGCAGCGGGCGGCCGCCGAAGTCCAGAAGCTGCTTGGGCTGCCCGAGGCGCGATGATGTCCCGGCGGCCAGGACAATGCCGGTGACGCGTCCGATCAACCCAGGCTCTCCAACCAAAAGGACGGCCCCCGGAGGGGCCGCCCTTCGACGAACTGGTTCAGGTTACTTCTTGCCGCCGCCGAACAGCCGCTTCATACCGACTGCCGTGGACTGGGCTGCGATGCCGAATCCGCTGGCTGCCTTGGGTGCGGCCGTTCCCTTGCCCTGAATGGCCTGGGACAGGCACTTGGCGAACTGGTTCATCAGCACGGTGGTGACGTCACCCATCATGCCCCGGCCGTACTGGGCGACTGCGCCGGACATCGTGATGTCCTGGTTGATCTTGACCGTGGTCGAGTTGCCGGCGCCGGTGAGCTGCGCGGTGACGTTGGCCTCGGCCTGACCCTTGCCCTTCTCCTCGCCGCCGACGCCCTTCATCACGACGGTGTGGGTGGCGGCGTTGCGGGAGATGACCTGCAGCGTGCCTGCGAAGGAAAGCGAGACGGGGCCCATCTTGATCTTGACGCGACCCTTGAAGTTGTTCTGGTCGACAACCTGGGTGAGCTCGGCACCCGGCAGGCAGGGGGCAACCCGCTGGGGGTCGTTGAAGTAGTTCCATACATCCTCTACCGGAGCCGGAACCGTGAAGTCGTTCTGAAGCGTAATACCCACTTGCCACCTAACCTTTCGTTCGTCTTCCCTTGCCAGAGCTTTCTGGCAAGTAGTCTAGTGCCTGAGAGAGTGCGAAATCCAAGCGAAGGCGCGAGGAGAAGCACAGAAGCGGTACGGCGTAAGTGCCGGGGGCCCTCTCACGCCCCAACAGCTGCTGACTCCCGGGGGTGCGTCGGGCCCTGTCGGTTTTTGAGGAACCCCGCATTACGCCCGGATCTCACCGCCATAATCTCTGCTATCACCGCCCAGGCTATCTCTTCAGGTCCCTCGGCGCCAACGTCAAGGCCCGCGGGGCCATGTATCTTCCGCTCGTCCTCTTCCGATGGGTAGATGCCTTCCTTCGCCAGGTCCGGCAGCAGGCGCCTCAGCCGCGCCTTCGGGCCGAGCATCCCTATATACACAACGTCGGTACCCAGCAAAGCCTGGAGGTAATCCTGGTCCCGAACGTAGTTGTGACTCATCACGATCGCCGCGGTGAGCCGGTCGACACCGGCCTCCTTCACGACGTCGAGCGCCTTGGGGAGGTGGACGAACCCGGTCGCCTCGGGAAAGCGCTCGTGGTTCAACAGGTTCTCTCGGTCGTCGGCGATCACGGTCTCCCAGCCGATGGCGGCGGCCAGCCTGACCAGCGGGATGACGTCCTCTCCGGCCCCACAGATCAGCAGGCGAACCGGGGGTTCCAGCGGCTCGACGAACGCCGAGACCTCGCCCCGGCCCTGCACCTCGAGGTTGCGGCGCGAGGCCTTGCGGGTCTCCAGCGCCTCCAGGGCGACCTTCACTCCGGTCGCCTCCACGGCCGGGTCTCCCAGACCTCCCTCGGTCCTGCCGTCGGGGTGGACCAGCAGGCGGGCCCCCGGCTCCACCTCCGGGACCTTGGAGGTCAGCACTGTGACCAGCCCGATCGTGCGGCGCTCCTCCAGAGCCTTCTTGAGCGCCCCGACGACCTGGGCCGCGTGGTCGGGCGGCTCGACGAAGACCTCCAGCGCGCCGTTGCATCCGAGGCCCCAGCCCCAGACCGCCTCGTCGTCGGCCGTCAGGTCGAAATCGACGATGCGGGCACCCTTGCCGGCCATGACCTCCCTGGCTTCCCGCCGGATGTCGTTGTCGAGGCAGCCGCCGCTGATGTTGCCGATCAGGTCGCCGCTCTCGGCGACCAGCAGCCGGGCCCCGGGTCTGCGGTAGGTCGATCCTCGGGAGGCCACCACGGTGGCCAGAGCCATCTTCTCTCCGCGCGACCTAAGGGTTTCGATCGCGCTCAGCACGTCGACAATCTCGCTCAGGGCTTCACGCTCCTTCCCGCCACCCGAGTCGAAGAGGCACCGGGTTCGCTTCGATCATTATTGCTTGTGACCTTGGGGGTGCGTCCGCGCTTGCCGGCTAAGCGTCCTGCTTGACCTTCAGGTACTCCTGCGGGTTGTTCTGGAACAGCTTCCGGCAGGCGGGACAGCAGAAATAGTAGGTCTGACCTTCGTGTTCCGCGTGGTACCGGGCGCCCTTGACGGTCACGGTCATGTTGCAAACCGGGTCGATCGCCTCCTCGAGGCCGTCGGCGCTCACCGGCTGGTTCACGGGCAGGTTGGGCATCTCCGACGCCGGCGGAACAGGGGCCTACTTCTCCGGCTCGGTCCCCTCGGATGAGGGCTGGGCAGGAGCGGTCTTCTCCGGGTGGGCTTGCATCGCACCGGTCGAGGCGGGCGGGTTGCCGGCCTGGGCCTTCAGCTGGACGATCTCGGCGATCACCGCCACCGCCATCTCCTCGTGCTTGATGCGTCCCAGGTCCAGCCCGGCGGGCGCCTTGACCCGGGCCAACTGCTCCTCCGGGACGTCGTTGCCCCGGAGATACTCCATGACCGTGCCGGCCCGCTTCTTGGAAGCCACCAGGCCGATGTAGGCGGCGTCGGTGGCCAGGGCGGCCTCCAGGGCGTCCTCGTCGTAGTGGCCCAGGGTGGCGACCACGACGTAGGAGCCGGCGTTGACGCCGGATCCCTTCAAATCGAGTGAGTTCCAAACTTCGTCGGCGACCGAGTGGTCGCTGAGAGAACCGCCCTCGTCGTCGACGATCACAGTCCGCCAGCCGAGGCCGTTGGCCAGGGTGGCGAGAGTGTCGACAACCGGGGAACGTCCGACCACCACGAGCTGCGGGGTGGGCAGGTGCGGTTCGATGTAGATCTCCAGGGCTCCCTCGCTTGCACAGGTAGTGGGGAACGCCAGCAGCCCGTCGCGGGCCCTGGTCTCCAGGTCCTCGGGTGCGCCAATCAGCATAAGGCGCGGCTCGCCGTCGGCCATGGCTTTCAGGGACTGGCGGACCACCAGGGGTTCGGTGCAGGCGCCGGCTACCCAGCCGCTCACGTCACCGTTGGACGTTACGAGAGCCTTGTAGCCCACCTTGCCGGAAGAGGGAGCACGCCTCCAGACCACGGTGGCGAGGGCAAACGCCTCGCCACCGTGGCGGAACTCAGATGCGAGATCCAGGAGGTCTTTAGCCATTACGGCCTAGTTTCCTACTTTTTCGGAATTAGTCCTGGCCCGGAAGGGGCGGGTAACCCGAAACGTCCTTGCGGTAGTGGATGGCTTCCCACACACGGCCGCTCAGACACGGCATGTCGATGTTGCGCACGCCGAGGTGCTCCAGGGCGTCGATGACTGCGTTGACGAAGGCTGCGGGGCCTCCGACTGCGCAGGACTCGCCGATTCCCTTGCATCCCAGCGGGTGGTGCGGTGACGGCGTGACAACCTCGAAGAGCTCCATGTGCGGGGCTTCCCAGGCGGTCGGCAGCAGGTAGTCCATGTAGTTGGCACCGATGCAGTTGCCGTCCTTGTCGTAGGTGATGAACTGCATGTTCGACATTGCGAACGCTTCGATCATCCCTCCGTGGATCTGGCCCTCGCAGATCATCGGGTTGATCCGGACGCCGCAGTCGTCGACTGCAACGACTCGGAGCACGTCCCAGACTCCGGTCTCGGGGTCGATCTCGACCGCCACCATGTACGTGGCCGACGGCCAGGTCATGTTGGGCGGGTCGTAGTAGGCGTTGTTCTCCAGGCCCGGCTCCATGCCGTCGGGCATGTTGGTGTAGGCAGCCATGGCGCACTGCTGGATGGTCACGCCGCGCTCCGGTGCGGAGCCGACGTAGAACCGGCCCAACTCCCACTCGATGTCCTCCTCGGACACCTCGAGCAGGTGCGCGGCCAGCTTCTTGGCCTTGGCACGGATCTTCCGGGAGACCATTGCGGTCGCCGCACCGGCGGTCGGAGTGGAGCGTGAGGCGTAGGTGCCCATTCCGAACGGGGTGTTGTCGGTGTCGCCGTGCTGGACCAGGATGTCCCGGGCCGGGATGCCGGTCTCGTGTGCCACGATCTGGGCGAAGGTGGTCTCGTGGCCCTGACCCTGGGTCTTGGAGCCGATCTTGAGCACTGCCTTGCCGGTCGGGTGGACCCGCAGCTCCGCCGAGTCGAACATCTTGATGCCGATGATGTCGTACTCACGGGAGTTGCCGGCGCCGACAGGCTCGGTGAAGCAGGAGGTGCCCAGGCCGAGGAGACGGCCCTGGCTGCGGCCGGCTTCCTTCTCACGCATGAAGGCGTGGTAGCCGATCTGCTCCATCGCGATGTCCAGCGCTGCCTCGTAGTCGCCCGAGTCCATCAGGAACCCGAAGCACGTGCGGTACGGGAACATGTCGGGCTTGACGAAGTTCAAACGACGGAACTCGGTCGGGTCCATTCCCATGTCGTACGCCGCGTTCTGGATCAGCCGCTCCTGGAAGAACAGGGCCTCGGTGATCCGGAACGAGCACCGGTAGGCCACACCTCCAGGTGCCTTGTTGGTGTAGTGGCCCTGCGCGGTGAGGTAGCCGACTGGAATGTCGTACGCACCGGTGCAGGAGTGGTACAGGCCGATCTTGAACTTGGTGGGCTGGGCGTCCGAGAAGAACCCACCGTTGTCGGTGTCGGCGTGGTAGCGAGCGCCGAGGATCTTGCCTTCCTTGGTCAGCGCCAGCTCGCCGTGGAGGTACATGTCACGGGCGAAGCCGGTGGAGATCAGGTTGCCGGTGTTGTCCTCGATCCACTTGACCGGCCGGCCGATGACCACCGAGGCCAGGATCGCGCAGACGTATCCGGGGTAGACGGGCACCTTGTTGCCGAATCCACCACCAAGGTCCGGGGAGATGACCCGGATCTTGTGCTCTGGCAGCTCTGCCACGATAGCCACCGCGGTACGGATGATGTGCGGCGCCTGCGTGGTCAGGTAGACCGTGAGCTTCTCGGTCTCCGGCTTGTAGTCGCCGATGCAACCACAGCACTCGATCGGGCAGGGGTTGGAGCGAGGGTAGAACAGGTCGAGCTTGGAGATCTTGTCGGCCTGTGCGAAGGCACGCTCGGTCCCCTCCTTGTCGCCCACGTTCCAGGTGTAGCAGACGTTGTCCTTCTGCCCTTCCTTGTCATCCCGGATGAGCGGGGCGCCGGGAGCGACCGCCTGCATCGGGTTGACGATTGCGGGAAGCGGCTCGTACTCGACGTCGATCAGCTCGCAGGCGTCCTTAGCGATGTAAGGGTCGTCTGCGACGACGAAGGCAACTTCCTGGCCCTGGAAACGGACCTTGTCCGTCGCCAGGACTGCCTGCGTGTCGTAGGACAGCGTGGGCATCCAGGCCAGGTTGTGCTGGGCGGCGAACTCACCGGTGATTACCAGGTGAACGCCGGGAACCATCCATGCCCTCGAGTAGTCGATGGACAGGATTCGAGCGTGTGCCAGCGGGCTGCGGAGCAGCTCGCCGTGGAGCATACCGGTCAGCTTGAAGTCGTCGGTGTAGTTGCCCTTGCCTACAATCATCCGTCCGTCTTCAACACGACGTCGACTGGCGCCTAGGCCACCAATCTCAATCTCGTCTACTGCCATAGGTTGTCCTTCCTTTCCGGCCTTGTGGGCCGTACGAAGCTGGGAACCCGCGGGTCTCAATAGCGCCGAGACGCGTTTTTCTAAAAGAAGAAGAAAAGCGGAATGGCCTACAGACACCCGAAGGCGAACTGAAGGATATGGCTCCCCGTGTTGCGGAGCTGCCGGAGGTGCTTGCGGATTGGCTCTACGTTGCCCGCATAGCGGCGTTGCTGCTCCGGACACGCCACCTGCCTGGAAGATCCCCTGTCCCGTCAGAGGCTCCGGCTAGGTTGGACGCTTGATGTAGTGCTAAAGGCATATCAAAAGTTGTGTTTCGCCCCCCGCGGGAAGTGGGGAACGGCGCTGCGGCCACCTCTCCGAACCGAGGCCCGGATCGATACCCGCCGCTTGTCCGGTGCCGGAAGCCCGGCAGTCGAACCGTTTTCAGCCTATCAGATTCGCAACTCTAATCGCCGTCGAATCCGGTTTGAGGGCTAAGACTCCTGCAGCTCGGTCGGTGGGTCGTCGGAGTCCGCGAACTCGCCCCATCGCCCGACCTCCTCGGCCACCGAGATGCGATGACAGAGCTGGTCCATGGTGAAGGTCACATCCTCGTCCAAACCCTCCAGGAACTCGACCGCGTGGCTCGGCCGGCCGGCCAGACGGAGATCCTCGGCCCAGTCCTTGGCGCTGATCGGGCCGGTCATCTTGTCCATCATCTGAACCATGTCCCGCTCGGAGCGCGTGGCACGGACCGCTTCGCGGGTAGCGGTGTAGCGCTTGGGCATCCCGATCTTGTCGGCGATCTTCAGGGTGGTGGGATCGGCGTCGAGCTTGACGCCGAGCGCACTGATCACCAGGTCTCGCGCCTTCGGCAAGGAGTCGGCAGTAGCGCGGATCTCGGGCAGCTCGGCGATCTCGGCCGACCAAACCTGGCCTTCTCGTTCAAAAACGGCGGTGTAGGAATCGCTCACTTGGACACTCCCCTCTTGGACCGTGCGCTGCAGCTGAAAAGAGTCTGCTCAATCAAATTCGTATCGCTAGTTTAGGGCTTTCGCGATTCTACAGGCCGGCGCCCTCAAACCGAAGCCGGTGAGCCTAGCGACCGGGTGAACTTATGCGCAGCTTGGGGAATAGACTCAAGGTAGGCGGAATCGCCACCTCATCGTTAGACAAATGGAGGAGCTGTTATGTCGGAACCGGAAGATCCCGAAGAGACTGTGTCGGAAGAGGAAGCCCTGGCATCGGTTTCCGAGCAGCTGGGATTCAGCGGTCCGGAGGAGGAGCTTGCGGCGATCAGCGCACGCATGAACCAGATCCGGGACGAGGTCACCGCCGACCTGCTGGCCACCTGGCCGTCTCCATGGAAGAACGAGGCGATGGTCGGCGCCAAGGTCACCGGGCGTCTGGGCTCCCACAAGTTCTTTCAGATCCTGCTGGCTCGAAAGCGCGAGTTGGAGGAGGCTCTGGGTTCCGAAACCGGCCCAACCGAGTTCGAGGACGCCGAGGACCCGATGGGCTCCTACGCCTTGAAGATCGCCCGCGGCGAGGACACTACGGGCTCATAACAGCCGTTGGTTACCGATCCGGGGTCAGATCGTCCTCTTCGCTGAGGGTCTCAACCTCGGAGATCGGCCACGCCGGTAGTCCCGCCTGCTGCACGGCAACCCGGAAGTGTTCCTTGGCCATGACCTCGGCGTCCTTGGCGTTGTCGGCATCGACGATGATTTTGGCCCCGTAGGCCTCCTGGCCGATACCCGTGGCTATGCCGCTGTGGATGGCCACCGCATCTGCGAGCTCGACGATCTCGTCCGGCGACATCACCTTGTCGCCGTCACACTTCATTCCTACGCTGTACCTCATGCCACTCTCCTCGAGGCTTGGTTTTAGTTCAGGGTGGGCAGTACTTCGGCGAGTTCTTTGAGGCTTTCCAGGTCGTGACCGCTCAGCAGCACGTCGACGAACGGCATGGCACACGACATGCCCACCGACCGCGGCTCGTAGTGCTTGTCGTCTCCCTTGAGCGGGTTCATCCACACGATGGCGTGGCAGAGGCGGTCCAGCCGGGTCATCGCCTGGTCCAGGACCTCGGGGTCTCCCCGCTCCAGACCGTCGGAAGCAATGATCAGGATGGAGCCCCGGCACATGCCCCGGCGGCCCCAGTGCTTGTAGAAGTGGGCGAGGGACTCACCGATCTTGGTTCCGCCCTCCCAGTCGAACACCGCCTTGGTCGCCTCGGTGAGCGCTTCGTCGGGGTTGCGCTTCTGGAGGGTGTCGGTGATGCGGGTGAGCCGGGTGCCGAAGCAGAACACCTCGACCTTGCCCGGGACCCGGGTGGTCGAGTAGGCGAACTGCAGCAGCGCCCGGGAGTACGTGCTCATGGAACCCGAGATGTCCAGGATGAGGATCAGCCGGCGCTGACGGTACTTGCGCTTGCGCCAACTCAGCTCGGTGATCTCGCCGCCGTGCCTCATGGCCTTGCGGACCGTGTCCCGAAGGTACGGGCGTCGACCCTTGTAGGCCTTCTCGGAACGGCGGGTCAGCCGCTTCGGCGGGATCAGGCGGAAGCGAGCCATCAGGGCTCGAAGCGCCGCCAGCTCCTCCGGCGTGCACTCGCCGAACGCCTTCTTGCGCAGGACCTCCAGAGTGGAGGCCATG
>DATABX010000053.1:0-2992 GCA_036259335.1 Actinomycetota bacterium | reverse complement strand
CCGGGCGGCCTCGCGCCCGAGGAGGCGGAGGCGGCCCAGGCGGCCCTGCTCTCCGGCTTGCTCGACGAGCACGGCGTCTCCGAGTACGTCCTCTGGTACTACACCCCCATGGCCCTGGGTTTCTCCGAAGGCCTGTCACCGTCCGCCGTGGTCTACGACTGCATGGACGAGCTCTCGCTGTTCCGCGGCGCTCCTCCCGCCCTGCTGGACAGGGAGAAGCGGTTGCTGGAGAACGCCAACCTCGTCTTCACCGGCGGCCAGAGCCTCTACGAGGCCAAGCGCGGGCGCCATCCCGCCGTCCACGCCTTCCCCAGCAGCATCGAGGCGGATCACTTCGGCCAGGCGCGCAACGGGATCCCGCATCCGGAAGACCAGGCGGCGCTGCCCCGGCCGCGGCTCGGCTACTTCGGCGTCATCGACGAGCGCATCGACCTCGACCTGCTGGCGGGGGTGGCCGACGCGCGCCCCGACTGGCAGATCGTCATGGTGGGCCCGGTGGTCAAGATCGAACCGGACAGCCTGCCGCGGCGCCACAACCTCCACTACCTGGGCATGAAGCAATACGACGACCTGCCGAGCTACCTCGCCGGCTGGGACGTCGCGCTGATGCCTTTCGCCCGCAACGAGTCGACCCGCTTCATCAGCCCGACCAAGACGCCGGAGTACCTGGCCGGCGGCCGGCCGGTGGTGTCGACGCCGATCCGCGACGTGGTGCGCCCCTATGGCGAGTCCGGGCTCGTGGGCATCGCCGACCAGCCCGGCGACTTCGTGGCGCTGGCCGAGCGGGCCCTCGCCCGCAGCCGCGACGCCCAGGCCCACGAGGCCTGGCTGCGGCAGGTCGACGATTTCCTCGCCGGGAATTCGTGGACGCGGACGTGGCGGCAGATGGCCGACCTCATCGAGTCGGCGGTGGCTGCCGGGGTTGCCGGGGTTGCCGGAGCCAACGGCTCCCCGCGCCGGGCGCCCGCCCGCTGACGATCGTTTTCAGGATGCAGGGGATCTGCTTCCGTACTGACTTGAATGACTTCGCTGAAAGGAGCGGTTCCAAAATGTTCGACTATCTGATTGTGGGGGCGGGGTTTGCCGGGAGCGTCCTGGCCGAGCGGCTGGCAAGGGCCGCGGGCAAGAAGGTGCTCCTGGTCGACCGCCGGCCCCACATCGGCGGCAACGCCTATGACTGCTACGACGACGCAGGCCTGCTGATCCACAAGTACGGGCCGCACATCTTCCACACCAACTCCCGCGAGGTCTTCGAGTACCTGTCGCAGTTCACCCCCTGGCGGGCCTACGAGCACCGGGTGCGGGCGAGCGTCGACGGCCAGCTGGTGCCCATCCCGATCAACCTCGACACCATCAACCAGCTCTACGGCCTGAAGCTCAACAGCATGGAGGTGGAGAAGTTCTTCGCCTCGGTGGCCGAGCCGCGCGAGTCGATCCGCACCTCCGAGGACGTGGTGGTCTCCCGCGTCGGCCGCGAGCTCTACGAGAAGTTCTTCCGCGGTTACACCCGCAAGCAGTGGGGCCTCGACCCCTCCCAGCTCGACTCCATGGTCACCGCCCGCGTGCCCGTGCGCACCAACCGCGACGACCGCTATTTCTCGGACTCCTACCAGGCCATGCCGCTCCACGGCTACACCCGGATGTTCGAGAACATGCTCGACCACGACAACATCAAGGTGCTGCTCAACTGCGACTATCGCGAGGTCGAAGGGATGATCCCCTACGACCAGATGATCTACACCGGGCCGGTCGACGAGTTCTTCGACTTCCGCTACGGCAAGCTGCCGTACCGGTCGCTGCGCTTCCAGTTCGAGACGGTGAACCAGGAGTGGGTGCAGCCGGTGGCGGTGGTCAACTACCCCAACGAGCACCTCTACACGCGGGTGACCGAGTTCAAGCACCTGAGCGGGCAGGAGCACCGCAAGAGCACGCTGGTCTACGAGTACCCGCAGGACGAGGGGGACCCGTACTACCCCGTGCCGCGGCCGGAGAACAACGAGCTGTACAAGAAGTACCAGGCGCTGGCGGAGGAGACCTCCGGCGTCCACTTCGTCGGGCGCCTCGCGACGTACAAGTACTACAACATGGACCAGGTGGTGGCGCAGGCCCTTTCCGTCTATGCCCGCATCGTCGGGCAGAAGCGCGCCGACGCGAGCCGGGCGGTGCTGACGCCGCCGGCCGCGGTGGTCGGCCCGCGCAAGCAGCGGCGCCTCGCTACGGCGGTGCCTGCGGCGAGCCTGGTCAAGGCCTGATCGATCCTCACGAGCCGGAAAAAAGCTCCGAAAAAGGCGAAGGGGACCGGAAAGGCTCCGGTCCCCTTGAATTCGGATAGGGCGCGGCCGTGCAGCCACGTTCGAGGCGGGTGGTACCGCGGGGCGTGACTTCCGCCTTGGGGCTCCCAAAACCGGGCGACGGACGCCGCCGGTGGAGCCCCGGAGGGCTTCGGTCGCCTCGGGTGCGACGAACTTCTCAGGCGACAACGACGGCATAGTTATACACCAGTGAGCATGTTTACGGAATAGCATTTTCAGCTGGCAATTTTTGCCAGCCCGGCTCCGGGGGGCGCCCCCACCTGATACAGTCCGGCCCATGGCGGAGGGATCTGCGGAATCGCGCTCTGCTCGCTGGCTCCGGCGCTTCCGGGACTGGCTGCGTTCCCTCGACTTCACCCTGGCCCGCCGCTTCGGCCTCGCGACCCGCGAGGACCGGCTCTTCTTCCTGCTGATCGGGCTGATGGGGGTGATCGCCGGGGTGCTCGGCATCGCCGTGCACTCCCTGATCGCCATCGTCCAGGAGCTGCTCTGGCGCTCGCCGGGGGGGCTGATCGAGGCGGCCCAGAAGGCGCCGCCGTGGCTGGTGGTGCTGGCGCCCGCGCTCGGCGGCCTGCTGGTGGGGTTGATCACCTGGATCGCCCGCCAGCCGGTGGGGGGCGGCGGCATGTCGGCCCTGATCGAGGCGGTGGCCTTGTCGGGCGGCAAGGTGCCGCCCCGGC
>DATABX010000052.1:0-2278 GCA_036259335.1 Actinomycetota bacterium | reverse complement strand
CTGGGGCTGTAGCTCCCGCAGTACCGGAACTACCCAGTCCAAAATGGGTTCGACTCCCCTTGGCGGCGGGCTGGCGATCCCTCATCGTGGTTCTGAACTGCGACCACGGGGAGGTTTCCATGAAGAACTGCCAGCCTGCTTCGAGGACGTGCATCAAGGCCTACCGGATCGGCAAGAAGGTCCTGATCGTGGCCGAGGGATCTTTGCCCACGCCGGGCTACACCGTGAACGTCGAACAAAGCCCGATCCGGATCTTCCCCCCGCACTTCGCCCTGATGCGGTGCGCCCTGCCGGGGGTCTGGCCGGAGGTGCTGACGCCCTACCGGCACTCCCAGGCAGTCGAGTACCCGCCGGACCAGCCCGAGATCCACATCGCCCACGCCACCGGCGCCGACGACGTACGCATCAAGGCCCTGGTAGCAGAACCGGCCGATGGAGGGCAGCAACCCGCAACCGGAGACGGCCCGGAGACCGAGGCCGTCGGGTTCTCCGACCGGTTCAGCTTCGACGAAGCGTTCCAGAACGCACTGGCGGCGTTCGACGATGTGCCGGCGGAGCATCCCGACCAGCTCGTAACGGTGAAGGTCGAGGAGGTCGGCGCACTGTTCGGCGGGGTGGCCGGGTTCAACGATCTGTTCGTGCGCCTGTCCAGGTCCTGGGATTAGGTTAGGAGCGGAGGAGAAACCGTTACGACATCGAGGGAGGGGTACGGCGATATGGGCGGATCCGACAACTCAAACCAGCCCGGCGGAGAACAGCCCGCGAACGGCGAGCAGCCCGGCCGCCGGGTCCGCCGCGACATCTGGGAGCTGGAGGCCGAGCAGCCCTGGCACCCGATCACCCGGGCCTACGCCGGCGCCATCCGGCTGATGCAGAGCCGGCCGCCCGAGGACTTCACCAGCTGGGCCTACCAGGCGGCGATCCACGGCACCGACGAGGGCCCCGACGACTGGCGCAACCAGTGCCAGCACAACAGCTGGTTCTTCCTACCCTGGCACCGGATGTACCTGTACTGGTTCGAGGAGATCGTACGGGCCGCGGTGCAGGAGCTGGACGACGTCGACGACGACACCAAGGCCGCCTGGGCGCTTCCCTACTGGAACTACGACCGGGGGGCGCCCGCCAACAGCCTGCCGCAGAGCTTTCGCGACCAGCTGACTCCGGAGGGCGAGCCGAACGCGCTGTTCGTGGCGCAGCGGTCCCGGGCGATCAACCTCGGCGGCGGCCTGCCCGACGGCCCCTTCGGGATCACCTCCCCGGCCGAGGCGCTGGCCGAGCCGCAGTTCGCCGGTCCGCCGGACACCGGCGTCGCCGCCGGCTTTGGAGGTCCCCAGACCGGCTGGCACCACTTCGACGAGTCGGGATTCGCCACTCCGGGCGCGGTGGAGCAGACTCCGCACAACGCCATCCACGGCGCGGTCGGGGGCCGGGGGGGCTTC
Organism: Actinomycetota bacterium; assembly: GCA_036259335.1. Lineage (GTDB taxonomy): Bacteria > Actinomycetota > CADDZG01 > JAHWKV01 > JAHWKV01 > JAJCYE01. The sequence continues at coordinate 839 of DATABX010000052.1, read as the reverse complement.
ATGTCCGGCTTCGACACCGCCCCGCTGGACCCGGTGTTCTGGCTCCACCACTGCAACGTCGACCGGCTGTGGGCGGTTTGGATCGAGCAGCCCGGACGCACCAACCCGACCGAGGCGGGGTGGGCCGGCGAGGTGTTCCACTTCCACGACGCCGCCGGCACCGACGTCACCCACACCTCGGACCGGGTGGTCGACACCGCTGCAGATCTGGGCTATACCTACGCCGACATCACGCCGCCGGTCTCCGGCCAGGAGGGATTTGCCGTGACGCCAAGCGAGCCGCCCGACCGCCCGGCCGAGCTCGTCGGGGCCACCGACTCACCGATCGAGCTCACCGGAGACCCGGTCGCCACCAGCATGTCGCTTTCGGCGCCGTCGGCCGCCTTTACGGCCGGGCCGGTCGAGCCGCAGCGGGTCTACCTGAACGTCGAGGGCATCCAGGGCGAGCAGAACCCCGGGGTCTCCTACGCGGTTTTCGTCAACATGCCGGACGACGAGGACGCCACTGTAGACGAGCACTTCGTGGGCCACGTGTCGTTCTTCGGGATCGAGAAGGCGTCGGGCCCGGACAGCGATCACCCCGGCGGCCTGCGCTACGCCTTCGACATCTCCAAGCTGTACCGCCGTCTGAAGGCCCGGGACGCCTGGGACGAGGGCAACCTCAGGGTGTCCTTCCGGCCGGTACGGGTCGAGATGCCGCCGGACGCGTCGTTTGGCGAGGTCGACCCGGAGGCGGAGCCGCCGGTGACGGTCGGCCGGAAGGACACCCTGAGGTTGCCCTCGTCCCAGGCGTCCCGGGCCTTCAGACGGCGGTACAGCTTGGAGATGTCGAAGGCGTA
>DATABX010000051.1:0-2199 GCA_036259335.1 Actinomycetota bacterium | reverse complement strand
CGCTGATAGCTCTACGTTCGTGGGCGGGGTCTCCCTCGGGGAACGCTTCGGGCGCTTGTCCTGTGAGGACTTAGTGGAGACGGCGTCCCTGGGGGATGGCCCTGGAGGCCTGACGCCCAAGAGGGTGTTGTCCCGACGGAGGACTGTCTATCAGCACGGCGCCGCGCCTCCCGGGGAATGGAGCGTTGGAAGGAGGCGGTGGTGCTCGGGGTGGGGATTGACTGGGCCGAGGAGTTTCATCTGGTCGCCCTTGGCCGCCCGGGCCAGGGAGTCGTTGAGGTGGTTCAGGTTGGCCACAACCCACGAGCGGTCGACGCGCTGATAGACAAGATCGTCGAGCTGGAGCCGGACCCTGTCGAGGTACGCGTAGTGATCGAGACTCGGCACGGACTGCTGGTGGATCGGCTGGTCGATGCGGGGTTCGTGGTGCTTCCGGTCAACCCGGATCTGATCAGCCGCCGGCGCGGACCGGCGAAGAAGAAGGATGACGCCGAGGACGCCCGGATCGGTTGTCTGCTAGCGCTGGACCGCTTCGCCGGGCTGCGCCCGCTGATCCCGCACGGACCGGTGGCCAGCGAGTTGCGCGCCATTGCCCGCGACGATGAACGAGCAGCCCGCGACGAGCGGCGATTGCTGAATCGGCTTCGGGCCGACCTGCTGACGGTGTTCCCGGCGGCGGTGGCGATCGGCGGGGAGAACATGGGCGCCCCCACGTTCTTACGCATGCTGGCGCAGTGGCCGACCGCCGAGGCGTTGGGCTCGGTGAGCCGCGACGAGCTCGTCGCGTTCGCTCGCGCCCAGCGCAGCGGCTACGGGGAGCGGTTCGCCGAGCGGGTCCAGACCGCGCTGGCAGCCGAGCAGTTCCGGGCCCCGGCTCATCTGGTCCGCGCCAAGGTCGACACCATCCGGCTGGCCGCCGCCCAGCTGCTGCTGATCGGCGCCCAGCGGCGGGCCTGGGAACGGCGGATGAGCGAGCTGCTACTCGACCCGGCCCGAGCCGCCAGCAGCGATACCCGCGATACCAGCGAGGACGACAAGCCGGAGCGCGAACCGGGGCAGGCGTTTCCTGGCGGCGAGATCTACCTCAGCTTTCCGGGTCTGGGTGCTCGCCTCGCCGCCAGGATCGCTGGTGAGATCGGCGATCACATCGAACAATTCGCGACGCCGAACTCGCTGCAATGCTACGCCGGTGCCGCTCCAGTCACCCGCCGCTCCGGCAAGCGGGAGCTGGTCGTTGCGCACCGGCTGGCCTGCAACCATCACCTTGCCGACGCCATACACAAGTGGGCGTTTGCCAGTCTCCGCCGCTCCGCCTGGGCCAAGGAGTTCTACCAGGCCAAAAGGGCCGGCGGGAACAGCCACAACGCGGCCCTGCGCGCCCTGGGCAACCGCTGGTTGGAGATCCTCTGGCACTGCCTCACCAAGGCCGTGCCCTACGACGAGGCCACCCACGTCGCCAACCGCAACCGCGCGCTCACCAGACCGGCCGACACGGCCTCGACCGCGGCCTGACCCGCTCGACAGCCGACAGCCCGAGCAGCGGCGGCGGGCGCGTCCGAGCGGGCAGGGCCTCGCCCTGCCCGCCGCTTGCCCCTGCCCAGGTCCGGCAGGGACCCACGGGTCAAGGGCCGGCGCCAGCCGGTCCCGCAGGGACGCGCAGCGCCCTTGACGCGTGGGGGGCCGGACCGTAGAAGCGCCCGCCGCCGTTCCCGGCCACCTCGACGACTCGGGGGGTTGACAGAGGATGTCTCCACCTTGGCCGTTCCTCGTCGCCGTCCGGAACGACTTCTGCCGGAGGCCCGGGGAGGGGAGGGCGGGTGAGGTTTGGCGGTGGCCAGCCGAGCTGGGCGAGGACCGGTTGCTGGGGTGGGGGTCGGTGGAGGCTTTCGTGTCGGGCGACCATGCCGCGCAGCCGCCCGGGGCGGGCCGGGGAAGGTGGCGGGCGGTGTGCTGACCCACGCCGCCGGCATCGCGCCATAGTGGATGCGTGCGCGCCGTAACCGGGAGGTTCATGGTGGATCTCGACCGGATCGAGATCCTCGGTGCCGACGGTCCGGTGCCGGTCGAGCCGCAGGTCTTCGACGTGATCGCCCTGTTGTTGCGGCACCGGGACCGGGTGGTGACGCGGGAGGAGCTGCTCGACGAGGTGTGGGGCAGCCGATTCGTGTCGGAGTCGGTCGTCACCAGCCGGATCAAGTC
>DATABX010000050.1:0-1629 GCA_036259335.1 Actinomycetota bacterium | reverse complement strand
CAGAAACCGGCGGCCGATCCCGCCCCCGCTCCTCCGCCGGAACCCAAATCGGGTCTCGCCAGGGTCGTGAGATCCTTGAAGGGGCGCGGCAAGAAGCCCTGAGGCCGTCCAAGGCGGGGTCGCGATCGCCCGGAGCGGTGGTGAGCCTGAGAGTGGAGTGCCCTGCCGGCAAGAAGGGCCTCTCCGCTGGGTTCGACGTCGAAGGCGACGTGCCGTACAACTCGGGGCACGCGTACCGCGACAACCCGACCCTCACCGGCACCAATTGGAACATCATGGTGGCGAACGAGAACAACTGGGTCGAACGGGAGACCCTTCCCGGCCGCCTGCGCGGATGGGCGGTCTGCGCCAACGTCGCCTAGCGCCCAACAAGATCTACGCCCCAAGTTCCCATCGTCGGACCGGGGGCGTGGCGCGTTCGGATCGACTCCGTATGTAGTACTTGTACTATCTCTAAGGTAGTAGTACTATGCCCCTCACATAGGAGGGGATCGATGACCGTGGACCGCATTGCTCCGGTGGAGCTCGAGCGTAGGGAAGTTGATCGGCTGCTGATCAGGGTCCGCGATCTGCGAATGAGCTACGGCGACGTTGTGGTGCTCGACGGAGTCGACTTCGACATCGCTCGGGGCGAGGTCGTGACGCTTCTCGGCCCCAACGGCGCCGGCAAGACCACCACCATCGAGATCCTCGAGGGCTTCCGGGGCCGCTCAGCCGGAGAGGTCGAAGTCCTGGGGGCCGATCCCGCCCGCGGGGACGAGAACTGGCGGGCCCGCACCGGAGTGGTGCTGCAGTCCTGGCGGGACCACCCCAGATGGACCCCGCGCAAGCTGCTGACGCACCTCGGCCGCTACTACCAGCCGTACTCCACGAGCGACCGCCCGCGCCCGCGTGACGTCGACGAGCTGATCGACATGGTGGGCCTGGACGAGAAGGCGGACCAGAAGATCGTCACGCTGTCCGGCGGCCAGCGCCGGCGTCTCGACGTGGCAATCGGGATCATCGGCCGGCCCGAGCTGCTGTTCCTGGACGAACCGACCGCAGGCTTCGATCCGCACGCCCGCCGGGACTTCCACGACCTGGTCCACCGGTTGTCCGACTTCGAGGACACCACGATCCTTTTGACTACCCACGACCTCGACGAGGCGGAGAGGCTGGCCGACCGGATACTGATCCTGGCCGGGGGCCGGATAGTGGCCGACGGCAGCGCCGACGAGCTGGCCCGCCGGGTCGCCGGCAAGGCCCAGGTCAAGTGGAGCTGCAAGGGCGAGCAGTTCGTCCACGCGACCGCCGACGCCACCGGTTTCGTGCGCAACCTGTTCGCCCAGCACGGCGAGCAGATCGCGGACCTTGAGGTCCGCCGGCCGAGCCTGGAGGACACCTACATCACCATGGTCCAGCAGTTCGAGAGCGGGGGCTCGGACAAAGTGGTGGTTCCGTTCGACCTGACCCGTCCCGACGCCCCGGTAGGGAGCTGAGCGATGAACCCGAAGATGCACGCAATCCGGGCGGGGCTGGACCGGGGCTGGACCGAGTTCAAACAGAGCCTGCGCAGCCCCCAGGACCAGCTGTTCTACCTGTTCACCGCCGGCGCAGTGCTGGCCTACCTCTACTTCCGCCGCAACACCG
>DATABX010000049.1:0-8139 GCA_036259335.1 Actinomycetota bacterium | reverse complement strand
CGCTCCCGCGTATGCGAGGACCAGTGTGTTCACGGTCGAAGCGATGTGGTCCCGGCCGATCCGGATCGCCGATCCGTACAGCTTCCGCCGGCCAAGCCCGGGGTTGGCGAGGTGCAGCTCCCACACCGCGGAGGCCTGAGTGACCGTCACATCGTCGAGCACACCGAGCGAGCCGATGATGATCCCGCCGAGCAGGATGCCCTGCAGGTTGATGTTTGCACTCGCCACCCGGATGTAGGTGGCCTCCTCGGAGGCGAAGCCGGTCAGTTGCGTCAGCTCCACGAACAGCAGGGCCAGCAGCGCTGTGATCGCCAGGCTGGCCAGCGTGCCCAGCACCGCCGACGTCGTGCGGACGTTCACGCCGTGCGACATGTACAGGGCAATGAACATCACCCCGGCGGAGCCCACGACCGCAACCGCCAGCGGGTTTCGTCCCGACAGGATCGCCGGGAGGACGAATTGGACCAGAATGCCGAGGCTCACTCCGATGGCCACCAGAGCCGCCAGTCCCCGGACCCGACCCAGGGCGATCACGGATACCGCGAAGATCAGCCCCAGGACCGCCATCGGGCCGGCGCGCTGCACGTCGGCGAAGTCGTAGGCGTAGGTATCCGGTTCGATCTCGGTTCGGGCAACCACGATCCTGCCGCCCTCGGCTACGGCACGGACGGCGTTCGGGTCCCCCACTTCGAAGGTGACGGTCTGGCCTTCGTCGGGTCCCTCGGTCAGCCGGACCTCAGCGATCCGGCAGCTTGGAGTCTCCTCCTCGACGCCCGGACAGGGCACGGCGTCGATCGACGTCACGATGCCGTTGTACAGGTCGGTGGGCAGCTCGACCGCGCTCGACAGGTCTCCGACCTCGGTGGGCCGCAGCAGGACGAAGCCCAGGATGGTCAGGACGATCAACGGCACGGTGACCAGCGTCAGAAGACGCTTGGTGCGCGCCGGAACCTCGTCTGAGCGGCTGCCGTGGTGATGCGCGTGACCGTGCCCGTGCACGACTGCCGAACCTACAACATCCCGCGGGCCAACCCGGTCATCTTGGCCGGATCTTTATCGGTGTAACTTGACTAGCGGGCGGTGCGGGGACGCCGCAGTCTGGTGTGCGTGTAGCAGAACTGCGACTTGTTGTAGACCGACAGGATCGTGTTGCAGTCGGGGTGGGTACAGGTCCGGCCGGCGACCGCAGTGCGGGTACGCCGGGGGAGTCCGATCACAGGGGTTGCTTTAAGTGGCTTCGTATTCATGACTTATAGGTACTTGCCCAGCCTGAAAATTTCGTGAACATGGCATTAAACATGCCAAAGAAGTCCCCTCGGTCAGCCGGAGCTGGACACCATGTCGTCGACCGGCCTGAGCGCCCGCCACAGGGTCGACACAAACCCATCGACAAGGTCATCGTCGGCCGGGTCCCCGCCTGGGCGGTGCCCGGAGAGCTCTTCGAGGAAGGCTTGGGAGAGTAGTGTGCCGAGCAGCATCCGGGCCGCATCGCCCGGCGATATCTCCGACGACACCCGCCCGAGATGCTGCTCCCGGGCGAGGTAGGCGCCCACCTCGGCGATCGCCCGAGCGAGCCCCGGGGCGCTCGCCTGAAGAGAGCGCCGGTGCTCGTGCAGCAGCGCCGGGTCGGACAGCACCCCGGAGGTTATCGGCAGTATCGCCCGGTAATAGCGCAGTGCGGCGCTCGCCACCTGTTTCAGGTTCTGCCGGACCGACCCGGAGCCGGCCCGATTTGGAAGCTCCTCCAGGACCGAGAGGAACTCGGGAAAACAGCTCCTCACGACCTCCAGCACCAGGGCGTTCTTGGCGGGGAAGTGCCGGTAGATGCTTCCCTCGGAACATCCGGCGGCCCTGGCGATTGCCCGCGTAGTGGCCGCCTGGATTCCGTTGTCCAGGATCAGCCGCTCGGCGGCGAGGAGGATGTCGCCCCGTATCCCGGAGGTCGTCACGCCTTCGGTCCGGGGGTGCCACCTCCACGACGGTACACCAGCCGCGACGACGACTCCTCCGTCTGGGCGGGCGGCGTCGCCGAGCCGGCGTAGGCCGGCCGGGGGTCGACGCCGCTGAGACAGGCGTCGACGGTCTCGCGCACGAAGTCCTCGTCGCCGGAGCCGCCGGGTGAGCCGGTCTCCAGCGCCCGGGAGGCCAGGGCGGCCATCAGGTGGGCGGCCGCCTGCTCGGAGGCGAACGATTCGTCCACCCGGCCGAACCTCTTCTCCAGGTCCAGGTAGCCGGCCAGGATCACGATGTCCTCCCGGGTAGACGACTGCGCTCCGTTGGTGATCCCCACCGGCAGGGCGTCGCCTCCCGGCTGGGAGAGCCCGTACTGGTAGTAGCTGAGCGTAGCCAGGGCGACCTCGGACAGGTTCTCGGCGACCGAACGGGTGCCCGCCTTGATGGGCAGGTCGACCATCAAGGTTCGCAGCTGCTGATAGGAGTCGTCGCTGAGCACCGCTCCTGCGACCTCGGCCTCGGGGACCCAGCCGTTTCCGGCCGGCTGGGCCGGTTCGTGGTAGTGGGGGTCGGAGACGCCAACCGGCGCGATCGGCGCGCCACGCCGCTTGCCGCGTCCCCGGCGGGCCGGCTTCAGCGGCTCGCCGGCCCACTCGGTGGTCACGAGCGGCTCGGCCGCCGGTTCGGGTTCGGGCTCCGGCAACGGTTCGGTTTGCGGCTCGGCGGCCGCCGGTACAACCGGCGACGCCACGGTCGATGCAACCGTTGGGGGCTCCAAAGCCTCCCGCAGAACCTGTTCGGTGCGAGGGTCGATCACCGGCCCGCCTGCCGCGGGCTCCGGCTTCTTCTTGTCCTTGCGCACCTCGTCCTCCTCCTTGTCGGTCGTTTCGGGCGCCGCCTCTTCGTGCTTGACGTGGCTGCGCACGAAGATCGCGGCCACCAGGGCGGCGAGGAGCATGAAGCCCACCGCCACCAGCAGGCCCGAATGGATGGCCTCCACGAACGAGTCCTGCGCCGCCGACACGACCTGGGCGAGAACGGTATCGGGGGTTCCGGGCGGCACCTGCTGGCGGAACGCCTCCAGCGAGCCCCCACCGGAGGCGGCGTTGCCCGACGCCCGGTCCACGATCGACCGGGCGGCCTCGTCGCCGATGCCGGCGTCGGTTAGGTTGCCCAGCAGCCGGTCCTTGAACGAGGAGGTCACCAGGGCGCCCAGCAGGGCGATGCCGAGCACGCCGCCGAGCTCCCGGGTGGTGTTGGTTGCCGCCGACGCAACACCCGCATGCCGGGAGTCCACCGACCCCATCACCGCAGCGGTCATCGGCGCCATGGTCAAAGCCATGCCGGAACCGAGGACCACGAAGGCCGGCAGGATGATGTTCTCGTAGGAGGAGGTGGGGTCGATGCGCAACAACAGTGCCATGCCCCCGGCGGCGTAGAGGCAGCCGATGGTCATGAGCCAGCGGGATCCATGCTTGTCCGACAGCTTTCCCGCGATCGGCGAGATGACGAGGATCGCCGCGGTGAACGGCAGCAGCCGGATTCCCGTCTCGAGCGGCGAGAACCCGCGGACGTTCTGCAGGTACAGGGCCAGGAAGAAGGTCGTCCCGAAGAGGGCGAAGAACACCGAGGCCGCCACGACGTTGGAGGCGGCGAAGGTCGGGTTACGGAAGAAGTGCAGCGGAAGCATCGGGTTCTTGCGCTTGAGCTCGATGACGATGAAGACCAGCAGCAGCACTGCGGAGGCGGCGAACGAGCCGAGTATCACCTCGTCGGTCCAGCCCTCCACCCCGCCCTCGATCAGCGCGTAGACCAAGAAGAAGACGCCGGCGGTGCCGGTGACCAGCCCGGGGAAGTCGAGCTTGCGCGGCCGGGTAGTGTCCCGGGACTCCTTGACGACGAGCAGCGTCAGCAGCAGGCCCAGGATGCCGACCGGGATGTTGATGAAGAAGATCGTCTCCCACGAGTAGTGCTCGACGATGTAGCCGCCGACCAGCGGGCCGATCGCAACGGCCAGCCCGGACATTGCCGCCCAGATGCCGATCGCGGTGCCCCGCTGCCTGCCGTGGAAGGTGGCCGTGAGGATCGACAGAGAACCCGGCAGCAGCAGCGCGGCCCCCAGTCCCTGAAGGGCCCGGAAGGCGATCAGCTGCTCGGTCGACTCGGAGAGCCCGCAGGCGACCGAACCGAGGGTGAACACCACGAGCCCGCCGATGAAGAACTTCTTGCGCCCGAAGATGTCGCCCATCGAGCCGCCGATGAGCATGAACGAGGCGAAGGTCAGGGTGTAGGCGTCGATGATCCACTGCAGGTCCGCGACCCGGGCATCGAGCTCTCGCTGCATGGTTGGCAGTGCAACGTTGACCACCAGGTTGTCGAGCATCGGCATGAACAGGCCGAAGACCATCGCCACCAGAACCAGCCACTTGCCCTTGCCGTTGCTACCGGACTCCGCCTGCGACGGCTGCGCCGGAGCTTCGGGTGGCGACGGCCGCTGGGCCCCGCCCCCCACAGATGCGATGTCGGACATGAAAGAGTTCCCCCCTGGAGCGGTCACCGAAGATGCGGGTTCAGTGTGAGTGAGCGCTCACTCAGGTGTCAACGACCGGCCGCCCGGATAAATAGAGTTCGCCAACCTCCACGAAATCGTGGAGCGTGACGGGAGGAACCCAATACATGAAAGCCGCGGCAATAACCGAGTTTGGAGGGCCGGAGGTCATCCATCAGATGGACCTTCCCATGCCTCTGGTCGGACCGGACATCGTGCTGATCCGGACGGCTGCGGCCGGGGTCAACCCGGTCGACTACAAGATTCGCCAGGGGAAGCTAACCGAGCGCTACCCGCACCACTTCCCGGTGATCCTGGGTTGGGACGTCGCCGGTGTGGTGGAGGCGGTGGGGCCGGCGGTGACCGCGTTCCGGCCCGGGGACCGGGTCTGCGCCTACGCCCGCAAGTTCTGCGTCGAGCACGGCACCTACGCCGAGTACGTGGCCGTGGTGGAGGAGTCGGTGTCGCCGGCGCCGAAGTCGGTCGATCTGGTCCACGCCGCCGCCCTGCCGCTGGCGTCGCTCACTGCCCTGCAGTCGATCCACTCGGTCGAGGTGATCTCCGGTGAGACGGTCCTGGTCCACGGAGGCTCCGGCGGCGTGGGGTCGTTCGCGGTCCAGCTGCTCGCCGACATGGGGGCGACGGTCCTCGCGACCGCCAGCCCGCACAACCATGACTTCTTGACGTCGCTGGGGGCCCGGCCGATCGACCGCCACGGCGACGTGGTCCGCCAGGTCCAGGCGGTGGCACCCGATGGGGTGGACGCGGTGCTCGATATCGCCGGCGGTCCCGAGGCGGTGCAGACCAGCCTCCCGGTGATGAAGGACGGGGCGCGGGTCTGCTCGATTCTTGGACCTCCCGAGCTCGGCGAAGAAGGCTCGAGCCGGGGGTTGAAGGCGCGCTACGTGTTCGTCCGCCCCTACGGCGCCCAGCTCGCCGACCTGGTGGCGATGGTGGACAACGGCGCTATCTCCATTCACCTGCAGGACAGTTTTCCCCTGGAGAAGGCGGCGGACGCCCATCGGGCGCTCGAGGCGGGAGGGGTCACGGGAAAGATCGTGGTGGCGGTGGAGGCCTAAGGGACACCAAAGAGCCCCCAACCGGGGGCTCTTCGGCCTGGGACTACCGAAACTACTTGCCGCCCGGCCTCCAGCGCAGGCCGGTGGATGCCGGCTGCGGCTCCGGTTCGGCCGGACCGGTCGCCTTGGGGGCGGGGGCCGGTGGCGGACTCGGTGCCTCCGCCCGCGGGGGCCAATGACTCAAATCCGTAACGACGTCCTGCATCATCTGGGAACCCTCCTCTGCTTCGCCGACTCCGACTCGATGCTCGATACGAGTGCTTCGTTCGTCAACCGCTGCGCCTTCTCCACTTGGTGAGATCCACCTGCTCCGCTTCCGGGGGCCCGCCGCCGACCAGGGCCGGCTCGGCTTCACGCTCCCTGCGCCTCCACCGCTTGATGTCCTCGGTGCTCGGGGTGGAGGCGGCGGGCGGCTCTGCTTTGGGCTTGGATTCGCTGGAGCCGGGTGGCCCTTGCTGGGAAGCGCCAGGCGCCGCCGCTGCGGCGTCTGCCTTGGCGCTGAGCTTGGCGGCCAGCATGCGGGCCTGCCGCCGGGCCTCCTTGGCTTCGGCGCGGCGCTTCTTCGCCTGCTCGGAGTCTGCGCGGGCGGCCAGAATCGACTCCCGCCGGGCGATCCGGGCTTTCCGGCGTGCCTTCGCCTGCCGCTCCCGCCGTCGCTCCTCCGGGGATTCGGTGGTGAGCCTAGGCACCCGGACCGGCTGTTTGGTCTCGGCGTCGACCGCCACGTAAAGCAGATAGGCGGTCGCCGTGTGCCGTTTTTCGCCGGTCAGGACGTTCTCGGTCTCGACTTTCACGCCGACTTCCATCGAGGTGTCGCCGACACCGTTGACCGATGCCGTGACGGTGACCAGATCGCCCAGGTTGACCGGCTCCAGGAAACTGAGCTCGTCGATCGCTGCGGTTACGACCGGGGTGCCGCTGAACTTCATGGCGGCCAGTCCTCCTGCGGTGTCCACCAGCTTCATGATGGTTCCACCGTGCACCGCACCGGCCGGGTTGGAGTCCGAAACTCCCATGTGTTGTGCGAGCACCACTCTCGAATCGCTGACGGTCTTGGTTGTTTCTGAGCCATTCATAGCCAACCTCCCGATCTTTTGGATCAGCCGTCGTTGCCTAGTTGGCAGTATGAACTTTCGGTTGGTGGCTGACGAGGGGGCTTTTTGAGTTCACCGCCCCATTCCGGCTTAGACTGACCTCTCCTGTCTGAAAAAATTTGAGAGGTCTGTCCATGAGCACAGCAACCAAGACCACAGGCGCGGAAGAAGTCATCTGGAGCCTGGACGACATCTACAAGGGTGCCGAGGACCCCAAGTTCTCCACCGACATCGATGCGGCCAAGCTTGCCGCCCGGGCGTTCCGTGATAAGTACTACGGCAAGGTCGGCCAGCTGAACGCGGTCGGGCTGCGGAACGCGGTGGCGGACCTGGAGAAGCTGACCGCGGATCTCATGCGCCCGTCGATCTACGCCATGCTGCGCTACGCCACCGACACCGCCGACCCGTCCCGCGGCGCTCTTCGCCAGCGGATGCTGGAGATGTCGACCGTGCTCTCGTCGGAGACGCTGTTCTTCGTCCTGGAGTGGGTAGCCGTCGACGACGAGCGGGCCGAGCGGTTGTTGAACGATCCCGACCTTGCCCAGTACCGCCACCACCTGGAGGCGGAGCGCCGGTACAAGCCCTACGTGCTGTCCGAACCGGAGGAGAGGATCCTGGCCGAAAAGGCGGCCACCAGCGAAAGCGCCTGGGCCCGCCTGTTCGAGGAGCTGACCGCCGAGATCCGCCCGGTGGTCGACGGGCAGGAGCTGGTGTGGGAGCACGCAATGTCGCTGCTGCAGCAGCCGGACCGGGAGACCCGCCGCAAGGCGGCGGAGGCGATCACCGCGGCGCTCCAGCCCGGCCTGCGCACCCGCAACTTCATCCTGAACACCGTTCTGTTGGATCACGCGACCAACGACCGGCTTCACGGGTACCCGAACTGGCTGTCGTCGATGAACCTGTACAACGAGACCTCCGACGAGGCGGTCAACGCCCTGGTCGACGCGGTTACCAGGCGCTACGACATCCCCCGCCGCTACTACGCCCTGAAGGCCAAGCTGCTCGGCTTGGACAAGCTGGCCGACTACGACCGGATGGCGCCGATCAGCGCCGATCCGGCCTTCGTCCCGTGGGCCGAGGCGAAGGAGCTCGTGGTCGAGGCCTACAGCTCGTTCTCGCCCGAGGCGGGAAACATCATCAACGAGTTCTTCGACAAGCGGTGGATTCATGCGGCGCAGGGGCCGACGAAGATGACCGGCGCCTTTTGCATGACGACCATCCCCGACTGCCACCCGTACGTGCTGATGAGCTACACCGGTGAGCGCCGCTCGGTTCTGACGCTGGCGCACGAGCTGGGGCACGGGCTGCACGGCTACCTGGCCGGCGAGCAGTCGCTGTTCAACGCCGAGACCCCGCTGACCCTGGCGGAGACCGCGTCGGTGTTCGGTGAGGCCCTGACTTTCGGCAAGCTGCTGGAGGCGGAGCCGGACCCGAAGCGCCGGCTCACCAGCAGGTCGAGCCGGCG
>DATABX010000048.1:0-4128 GCA_036259335.1 Actinomycetota bacterium | reverse complement strand
GTCGCCGACGGCGCCCGCTACGGCGTCGAGTGGGCGGCCGAGCTTCGCAAGCAGGGAGTGCAGGCAGCGATCCTGACCTCCACCTGAGGCACCGGTACGCGTTGCGGGTCAACGCTTGCTAAAGAGCTGGAGAGGGCCGGCATCCCCACCGCCCTGCTCTGCAACCTCGTGCCCATCGCCCTCCGGGTGGGCGCTCCCCGGGTCGTGCCGACCAAAGGAATCCCCTATCCCGCCGGGGACCCGGCTCTCGGCCCCACCGAGGAGAAGGCGTGGCGCCGCCTGCTCGTCGAAACCGCCCTGAAAGCCGTCTCGACCCCCGTCCACAAACCCACAATTTTCAAGCCAGGAGAGAATTGAAGAGACTATGACCGACCAACCAGTTGTCACCGCCGCAAGCCAGGTTCTGGCCCACCTTCCCGGAATGGCCCGCCACGGCAGCAAGCCGAGCCGGGAGCTGCCCAAGAACCCCGAGCTGCAGGAGCGCTTTCTGGCCAGCCTGCGCAGCTTCGACCAGGCGATGGCCTACCCGTCGCACCAGGCGTATCTGGGAGCGATCCACCCCCGGCAGATGCCCGAGCGGCCCCGCGCCACGCTGACCTTGGAAGGAGCGAGCCGCTTCGGACCCGACGGCGAGATCATGCCGGAGGAGGAGTTCCTGGGGCTGATGGCGGCGGTCGACGAGTTCGACCTGATCGCGCTCACCTCCGAGACCGCCAACCGGGCGGCCGATGCGCTCGCGTCGCACCCGCTGGCAAAGCGGTTCGACCTGGACCGACTGGCCGCGGTGGGCGCCAAGGGGATCGCCGGGCTGGCCGGGTCGCACGGGGCGTTGAACCTGTACTGGCCGGTGGACGACGTGGTCGGCGCCGTCCAGTGCCCGCACCACGAGGACGAGTCGCTCGCCGCCAACGTGATGCTCGAGAACCTGGTCAACAAAGCCAGCGGAGCCCTTGCGCTCATGCGGTTGCTCGAAGACAACGACATCGACCCCGAGAGCATCGAGTACGTCATCTCGTGCGCCGAGGAGGCGGTCGGCGACCGCTACCAGCGGGGCGGAGGCAACATGGCCAAGGCCATGGCGGACGCCGCCGGGCTCCGGCAGGCTTCCGGATGCGACGTCAAGAACTTCTGCGCCGCCCCGATCCCGGCGATGGTCATGGCAGCCGCTCTGGTGAAGTCCGGAGTGTTCAAGCGGGTGGCGGTGGCGGCCGGCGGCTCGCTGCCCAAGCTCGGCATGAAGTTCCAGGGCCACCTGAACAAGGGCCTGCCGATCATGGAGGACGTGGTCGGAGGTTGCGCGTTCCTGGTCGAGGCCGACGACGGTTCCTCGCCGGTGATCCGGCTGGACGCAGTCGGCAGGCACCGCATCGCTCACGGAGGGTCGAACCAGGCGATCATGGAGGCGCTGGCGGTCGAGCCTCTGGAGCGCAACGGCCTGAAGATGGCCGATGTCGACGACTTCGCCACCGAGCTCCACGACCCCGAGATCACCGAGCCGCAGGGCTCGGGAAACGTGCCCGAGCGCAACTACAAGATGATCGCCGGGCTGGCGGTCCGCCGGGGAGACATTCCCCGGGACAAGATGGCGGAGTTCGCCCAGACCAAGGGGATGCCCGGGTTCTCCCCGACTCAAGGCCACCTGGCGTCGGCAGTCTGCTACCTGCCGCACGCCCTGCGCCGGCTCACCGCCGGCGACGCCCAGCGCATCCACCTGATGGCGAAGGGCAGTCTGTTCCTGGGACGGATGTCGCAGCAGTCGGACGGGATGAGCGTGCTGCTGGAGCGGAACTCCCGGGCCGGCTAAAGCTCTTTGGTCGGGCTCTCACTCGCCGGGGAGCTCGAACCGCCGCCGAGATCGGCCGACATGCTGAGGAACTCGTCCCGGTTGATCTCTCCCCTGGCGTACCTGAGGCGCAGAACCTCCATGGCGTCCGCCCGGGTGGGGGCCGAAGCTGGCACGTAGTCGGCCGTCGTCGGCTCGGGCGAAGGGGCCACCGGCCGGTTCCTACGTGCCAGCACGACAATCAGGGCAACTATGGCGCCGGTGATCAGAATCCCGAACAGGGTGATCACCGGGCGGTAGTCGATTTCGTCGGAGGTCGACCGCGAGGGACCGGGGTCGTCCCGCCGGGGAGGGTCGTCGTCGAAGTCGGGGTCCGGGATCACCTCGAACGGCGAACGGTCCGGTTCACGGGCCTGGTCGGCGGTACCGAGAGTCACCTCGGCGGTCCGGGACTCGCCGTCGCGCTCGTAGGTGATCGTGACGTCGTCTCCCGCCCGAAAGGTCTGCATGGCGGTGGTGAGATCCTCCATCGAGGCCACCCGGTTGCCCTCCAGGTCGGTGATGAGGTCACCGGCCTCCAGCTCAGCGTCGTCCGCTCCGGTCCCCGGAACCACGCGGGCGATGGTCACGCCGCGGCCCTCGGGGGCGGTAAAGCCGAGGATTCCCAGCACCGGCCGG
Organism: Actinomycetota bacterium; assembly: GCA_036259335.1. Classification (GTDB taxonomy): domain Bacteria; phylum Actinomycetota; class CADDZG01; order JAHWKV01; family JAHWKV01; genus JAJCYE01. The sequence goes on along the minus strand of DATABX010000048.1, from coordinate 1,667 downwards.
TTCTGCGTGAGCGGCGACCGTTCGGGGCTAGGGGACGCAGTTGGGCTCTCCTCCGGAGCCGGCGACTGCGCCAGGGCGGGCGAAGCCACCATCGCCAGGGCAAGAAGGGAACCCAGCACGGCAAACACCGCCAGCCGCCGTACGACCAGGCGAAGGACGGGCGTGCTGGGCAAATTCATGGGACTCATTCTGGCATCGGAGTGCTGAATGGAAGCTAGGAACTTCCTAAGAGTTTGCCTAGAGATGCCGGTCCGCCCGGAACGGGGCCGGATCGATATACGGCTTGTCGCCGGAGACCATCTCGGCAGCCAGGCGGCCCGATCCGGCGCCCAGCATCACTCCCTGTCCGCCGTGGCCGCCGGCGATGTAGAGGTTCTCGACCCCCGGCGCCCATCCGAGGACCGGCAGGCCGTCGGCGGTCATGGGGCGCACTCCCGACCACACCTCCCGGACAACTGCGCCGGCCAGCATCGGGACCGCCTCCACCGCTTTGCCGGCGATGACCTGCGCCACCTCGGAGCCTTCGGGATCCTGCGTCAGCGACGGGATACGGGAGCCGCCGATCAGCACGTTGCCGTGGGCGCTGGGCTGGATCAACAGCCCGATGTCGGCCGCAGGCAGCTCGCCCCGGCCGTAGCCGCCGGCGGTGATCTCCCCCGGCCCGGGGTCGCCGGCCATGAGGTGCCAGCCCGACGACTCGAGCAGGTGGTCGCACACCTTGCCGCTGGGGGTGACGAGCATCAGCCAACCCCGGGCGCCCGTAATGGGAAGGTCTACACCGGCGGTACGAGCCAGCTTCGGGGCCCATGGGCCGCCGGCAAGGACGACCTTCTCAGCGGAGACCAGGCCCTCGTCGCACACCACTCCGGCGACCCGCCCGCCCTTCACCGAAATCTGCTTCACGTCGACGTGGGTGGCGACCTCGGCGCCCCGGCTGCGGGCGGACAGCGCCATCGCAAGGGTGAGGGCCTGCGGGTCCAGCCGGTAGCCGTCGTCGATGAACCAGGCTCCGAGCAGGTCGGGCGACACGTTGGGCTCCGCATCCCGCAGCTGGGCGGCGTCGAGCCGCTCGACGCGAACTCCGCCCACCGCGCACGCCTGCGCCTCGATCTCCGCGGCCGCCCACTGCTCCTCCGAGCTGACCAGGATGAGGAACCCCTGCGCTGACTGGTCGAGTGAGAGGTCCAGGTCCGAGCCGGCGGCCAGCGCCCGGTACATCTCGTGAGACAGGCGGTAGAGCGGCTCGGTGACCGGGTTCTGCGGATAGAAGATCAGGCCGTGGTTGCGCCCCGAGGCACCGTGGGCGATCTCGTGGCGTTCGAGCAGCAGGACGTCGGCGCCTCTGCCCGCCAGCTCGGAAGCCACCGCGCACCCGATCACCCCTCCGCCGATAACCACTATCTCCGCCGATTTGCGCATGGGCGACAGGGTAGCGCCTTAGCGGAGGCGGCGCGGTGCTACGATCTTGGGGGAATTCCGGTGCTCCTCCACGGAGCCCTTCCCCAATGGTGGCCGTAGCTCAGCTGGTAGAGCACCCGGTTGTGGTCCGGGATGTCGCGGGTTCAAATCCCGTCGGTCACCCTAGATTCTTCCAGTTCACCATCTGATCGCGGGGAGCGGCTCGAACGTCCCCGCGATGTCGGCACAGAGCTGCTTCACCTCCGAAG
>DATABX010000047.1:0-4598 GCA_036259335.1 Actinomycetota bacterium | reverse complement strand
CTGTACCGCACCGGCGACCGGGCCCGCCACCTGCCCGACGGCTCGATCGCCTTCCTCGGACGGGTCGACAACCAGATCAAGATCCGGGGCTTCAGGATCGAACCCGGAGAGATCGAGTCGGCCATCGCCCGCTACCCGGGCGTCGACCGGGCGCTGGTGGTGGCGTTCGGCGATGAGGCCCGGGAGAAGAGGCTCGCCGCCTACGTGGTGCCCGACCCGGGCGTGGAGGTCGAGCCGGGGCCGCTGCGGGGGTTCCTGGAGAACCAGCTGCCCGGCTACATGGTTCCGTCGGTGTTTCTTCCGCTCGAGCGCTTCCCCCTGAATGCCAGCGGCAAGGTCGACCGCAGTGCGCTGCCGGATCCGGCCGGCCGCCCGACCGACGTGGTCGTGGAGTACGTCGCCCCATCGACCGAGCTGGAGATCGCGATCGCCCGCATCTGGAGCGAGGTGCTGGAGGTGGAGCGGGTCGGGGTGCTGGACAACTTCTTCGCCCTGGGCGGGCACTCACTGCAGGCGGCCCGGCTGGTGGCACGGGTGCGCCGGGAGCTCAAGGTCGACCTGCCGTTGCGGGCGCTGTTCGAGTACCCGACCGTCGGCGGGCTGGCCCACGCCTCGGAGCTCGCTCTCGCCACCCGGACGCCGCCCGAGGAGGAGGTCGACCTGTGGGCCGAGGCCGTGCTGGCCCCCGACATCGATCCGGCCGGCGCCCTGCGCCGGCCCGACGGCCCGCCGCGTCGCATCCTGCTGACCGGCGCCACCGGCTTTTTGGGCGCGTTCCTTCTGCACGAGCTGCTCGAGCAAAGCGACGCCGAGATCCTGTGCCTGGTCCGGGCGGCCGACGAGGCTCGGGCGGCCGAGCGTCTCCGGACCGCGCTGGAAACCGTCGGGCTGTGGCGGGACGAGGACGAACCCCGGATCGTGCCGGTGGTCGGAAACCTCGCCCGGCCGCGCCTGGGCCTTGTCGACGACAGCTACGGCGAGCTGGCGGGAACCGTCGACCTGATCCTGCACAACGGCGCCTGGGTCAACGCGATGTACCCCTACTCGATGCTGAAGGCCACCAACGTCGGCGGGACCGAACAGATCCTGCGCCTGGCCGCCACCGGCGTCGTCAAGCCGGTGCACCACATCTCCAGCCTCTCGGTCTTCCCGCCGATTCTGTGGGTGCCGGGAGGGATCGCCGAGGAGTTCCAGACCACCGAGACCGAGGGGTTTCCCGGCGGCTACCCGCAGAGCAAGTGGGTGGCGGAACAGCTGGTGAACCAGGCGGCCGAGCGGGGGATCCCGGCGGCGATCTACCGGCCGAACCGGGTCAGCGGCGACAGCGCCACCGGGGTCACCTCGCAGATGTGGGGGGTCGAGGCGCTGAACTGGCTCCTGGAGCTGGGCGTGGTCCCGGCGGTCGACCGCAGCACCGTGGTGGACTTCGTTCCGGTCGACTTCGTGACCAAGGCCATAGTGCACCTGGCCCTGAACCCCCAGCTGTCGCTCGGCAAGGCGTTCCACCTCAGCAACCCGCACCCGGGCACCCAGGACGACCTGATGGCCGCGCTGCGGCGAGCCGGGTACGAGGTGCCCGAGGTCGAGGTCCGGCAGTGGGCCGTGCAGCTCTACGACCACATCAAGGACAACCCCAACCACCCGCTGCACGAGCTGCTCCCGTTCATCCCCGCCGAGGTGCACGAGCTGCTGAGCCGGTGGCGGTCGATGGACGAGGAGCCCGATGCTCCGGCGGACGGCGCGGAGCCCCGTCGCCGGCCGGAGACTCTGGTGAGCATGGAGAACACGCTGTCGGGAGTCGCCGGGATCGGCCTGCGCTGCCCGCCGGTTTCCGAGCTGCTCGACACCTACGTCGGCTACTACATCCGAAGCGGGGGGGTGCCTCCCGGCCGGGTGGGGGCGGCTTAGAGCAGTTGACTGCCTACGGGCGCAAAGCCGTAGCGTCACTCAACACTCTGGTGGCCACCGGCAATCGCGGTCCGTTCGACGGCCAAACAGGCTTTTTCCATTCCTTTTTGCTCGACCATCCGCTCGGCGAACAGTCGACAGTTCGCAGCAATCTCCGGAGATTGGAGCAGTTCGCCCAGGGCGCGGGCCAGCCTCGCCGCCTGAGCTCGTAGCGGGCGGCACCTGAGTGCGACCCCTAACTTACGCAGGATTCCCGAATCGTACCGTTGTACGAAATGCAACGGAATTACCAGCTGCGGGATGCCTGCAGCGAGCGCTTGCGAGGCCGTTCCCATTCCGCCGTGATGTATGACTGCCGCAGACCGGGGCAGGATCCAGCTGAACGGCAAGTATCCGAAGAGACCGATTTCGCTGGAGACCCGGTGCGATATTTCGTTTTCCCGGACATTCACGAATATGCCTCGGCGGCCGAGCAGCCGGCAGGCGGCAGCTCCTTCGGTAATCGCACGCTCGGTGAGGCGGGACCACGAAGACGGAGCGAAAACGAGAGGTGGATCTCCCTGCTCCAGGAACTGCACCAACCCCTCGGGAGGAGTCCACTTGTCGGCGGCATCGTAGAGCGAAAACTCAGTCAGCGATACCTTGGCCAGCCATCGTGCCTGCGACGGTGCATACCACTCCGGAAAAAGCCCCATGACCGGCCCAGGAGACCTGCACCACTCCAGCCATTCGGAAAAGCTCTTATGGGGCAGTCCGAGCTGAGCCCGGAAGGCATCGGGTGCCGTGCGTGGACGGTAGGTCGCCTCGTACAGCATCCCGTAAGCCGGGCCTGCTCGCCGGAGGAAGGGGTCGAGGTGTTTCTGGAAGTACGCCGGGCTCACGCTGGCGTATACCACCGGCACCCCGAGCTTTTCGCCGGCCACGGCCGCTCCGATGGTACCCAGCGCCGCGACGACGAGGGTTCGTCCCGGGTCGTAGTTCTCCTCGATGAGGCGATAGACGTCGTTGAGAACCAGCGGCATTGCCTCTTCACGGACCCACTTGGGCCGCAACGGGTTCAACATCATCTCGTCGGAAGGCCCGAGCCGGACGAACTCCAACCCGGCTTCCTCCGCGTTTTTACGGAAGCGGCCGCTCGCCATGATGGTCACGCGGTGCCCCCGAGCCTTCAACGCCACGCCCAAACCGATGAACGGGTAGACATCGCCTATGGACCCGATGCCACTGATTTCCAGGACCTTCACCCCAGCCTCCCTGCCTCGTTCTTGGGCTTCATCGTTGAGTCGGGCAGAGCCTTGGCCGCATGCACCGGCTTCCGCCTACGGCCCCGGCCCTGCGCCTCGAGCTAAGAGGCTCCTACCTTCGCCACGAACGCGTCGGCCGAGCCGCCGTTGTAGGTTAAGTCCGGTCCAACGAGCTTGGGAAACGACGTCTGACCGGACGAGGTCTCGCCCGATACATAGGCCGCACCCGTGCCGTCGACCGCGATTGCGAGGCCCTGGTCGTAGCCGGCGCCCCCGATATAGCCCGAGTAGCTGAAAGCCGAACCTGCCGGGTCCACCTTGGCCACGAAGGCGTCCAACGATCCGCCGTTGAAGGTCGAGTCCGGACCCGACGCCACCGGGAAGGTGCTCTGGTTGGAGGCGGTTTCTCCGGTGACGTAGGCGGCGCCGGTGGCGTCCACGTCGATTCCCCAGCCGACGTCGTACCCGCTGCCCCCGATGTAGCCGGAGTACTCCAGGCCGGTGCCGGCGGCGTTCACCTTGGCGACGAACCCGTCCAGGATGCCGCCCGCATAGGAGGCGTCCAGACCGCCGACCAGCGGAAAGCTGCCCTCGGGCGACAGTGTGGCCCCGGTGACGTAGGCCGCCCCGTTCGAGTCCAGCGCGATGCCGAAAATTCCGTCTGGGGCCACCCCCCCGACGTATCCGGCGTAGGAGAGACCGGTTCCCGCCGGGTTCACCTTGGCGACGAACCCGTCGTAGGAGCCGTCGTAGGTCAGCTCCGGGCCGCCGAGCGCGGGGAATGTCGCCTCCGACGAGGAAGTCTGGCCGCCGAGATAGGCGGCGCCGGTGGAGTCGACCGCCACCGAGTAGCCCTGGTCGTCGCCCGAGCCGCCGATGTAACCCGAGTACTCGAGGGCCGAACCATCCGGTTTCACCTTCGCCACGAAGGCGTCGTAGGCGCCGCCGCCGTAGGTAAGGTCGGGACCGACGGTCACCGGGAAGGTCAGCTGGGAGGAGGAGGTCATGCCGCCGAGGTACGCCGCCCCGGCCGAGTCCACGGCGATGCTATGAGCGCGGTCGTCCCCGTAGCCGCCGATGTAACCGGACCACTCGAGGCTGGTTCCGCCGGGAGCTATCTTGGCGACGAAGGCGTCGTGGGCGCCACCGCGGAAGTAGGTGGCCGTTCCGCCGCCGACCCGGGGAAAGTTGGTCGAGATCGTCTGTCCCGCCACGTACACCGCCCCGGCGCCGTCGACGGCGATGTCGAACGCCTGGTCGAAGTTCGAGCCGCCGAGATACGCCGACCACTCCAGCGCGACGCCGTCGGGGGAGACCTTGGCGACGAAGGCGTCGCCGCCGCCGTTGTAGGTGGTGTCGAAACCGGTTGCTACCGGGAAGCTGGCCTGGCTCGAGTTGGTCTCACCTGCCACGTAGGCGGCGCCGGAGGAGTCGACGTCGACTCCC
>DATABX010000046.1:0-3356 GCA_036259335.1 Actinomycetota bacterium | reverse complement strand
TTGGGCGGCCAGCGCCGCGTCGACTCCCGACCGGGCGCTGGCGAAGACCACGAAGAACGAGTCGCCCTCGGTGCCGACCTCCACTCCGCCGTGCCGGCCGAAGGCTTCCCGGAGGATGGCGTGGTGGGCGCTGAGCACCTCGTCCCACCGGTCGCCGAGGGACTGCAGCAACTGCGTGGAGCCCTCGATGTCGGTGAAGAGGAAGGTTACGGTTCCGGTTGGGAAATCAACGGCCAACGGACTTCGGCTCCTACGAGTACGGCGTGGTCGGGTCGAGCATCAAGAGTAACCAACGAACAGGGGAGCGGGCTTCTTCCGCAAGAAACATTGTTACATGCAGCGGTGTACTGTTCGGCCCTCCCCGGGGACGGGTCGGCGGGCCCGTCCGCCGGCTCGGTTTCTTGACGGACGGAATGCGGAGGTAGGTTCTTGAGGTGAGCTCTTCCGGCCGGGCGACGGTTGCGGCGCTGGCCTTGCTGGTGGCGCTGGCTTCGGGTTGTGTGGGTCCCGCCGCCGGCGACGAACCGGCGGCCTCCGTCGAGCAGATCGCAGACCGGCTCGGGGAGGGACGTGAGAGCAGCCGCCTGCCGGCGCTCTGCCCGGACATTCCGTTCGGCAGCGTCGCGCTGCCGGTGGGCACACCGGTGTACCGGGCGGTTCTGGGCAGCGAGCGGAACCCGGTGCCGGTACGTTTCCACGTGCTGGACGCCCCCGAACCGGCGCAGCGGGCCGTCGCTGCGGCGCAGGAAGCTGCCGGTTCCTGCAGGCCGAAACTGGAGGACGTCTCCTCCGCCGGTGGATATGTCTCCAGCGAGACCGTCGTCGAGGACTATCACCGGGACGGCTGGCGCGGGGTTGCCGCGGTGGCGAGCGGACGCCGAGGCCCCGATGAGTCGGGGGCCGCTTTGGCCCTCCCGTTTACGGTGGTCTCGGTGGTGGCGGCTCGCGGCGTGGTCCTGGCCGAGGTGAGCTGGAACATCGACGGCCGGTCCCCGGGTCGCGATCCCGATCCGGACTGGGAAAGGGACGGCAGGGAGGAGGTGGCCCGGCTCCTTCGGGAGGTGGGTGGCGATCCCTCGGGGGCCGCTCCACAAAAGGCAGATCCGGACAGCCCGGTTCTAGCCGCGATGAGAAGCCTCCCGCCACTCGAGAGCTACGGCACGGGGACAAGCTCCGACCCGTCGGCGGACTTCCTGGTAAACCAGCCGTGTGGACTGGGCTCCCAGGTCCACTACCCGCACGTCGCGGGAGGTACGGCCCAGGCCGGCCGGACGCTGGCCGGACCAGAGGCGCACGTCGAAGAGGTCGTGGTGCTGCATCCGAGCCGCCGGAAGGCCCGGGAGTACCTGCAGAGCAGGCTCACCGGCATCGAGCGGTTCGGCCGGATGCCCCATAGCTGCTTCGGCTACGGGCACCCGCTGCAGCTGCCCCTGGACGGCGCAACCGTTGTCCCCTACGTCGAACAGGAGCTCGAGATCGACGGCTGGGAGGGCACCATCGGCTCGGCGGCCGCCCGTCTTCGGGGCGCGCCACCAGACGCAACCATCGCCAACTCCCAGGTCTGGGCGGCCGCCGCCGTGCGGAACGGCGAAATGGTGGCCTCCGTCACGCTCTTTGCCCGGGCCGGCGACGACCTCAGCACCTCGATCGCCGAGAAGAAGCAGCAGGTCGAACGGGTTCTGCGGGGGATGGTGGCGCCCCCCTGACCGGCAACGCCCGGATCAGGCGCCTACGTAGGTTGCCAGGTGTTTTGCCGTGAGCGTGGAGCGGGCGGCGACGAGGTCGGCTGGGGTGCCCTCGAAGACGATCCGCCCGCCGTCGTGGCCGGCGCCGGGGCCGAGGTCGATGATCCAGTCGGCGTGGGCCATGACCCCCTGGTGGTGCTCGATGACTATCACCGACTTGCCGGAGTCGACCAACCGGTCCAGCAGGCCGAGCAGTTGCTCGACGTCTGCAAGGTGGAGGCCGGTCGTTGGCTCGTCGAGGATGTAGACGTCGCCCTTCTCACCCATGTGGGTGGCGAGCTTGAGCCGCTGCCGCTCACCGCCGGACAACGTGGTGAGCGGCTGCCCGAGGCTGAGATAGCCGAGCCCGACGTCGGCGAGCCGGTCGAGGACCGCCTGGGCGGCCGGCGTCCGCGCCTCTCCAGTGCTGAAGAACTCCCGGGCTTCGGCCACCGGCATCGCCAGCACCTCACTGATGTCCTTGCCGCCGAAGCGGTACTCCAGCACCGAGGCGTCGAACCGCTTCCCCTCGCACACCTCGCAGGTGGTGGCGACGCCGGCCATCATTCCCAGGTCGGTGTAGATGACGCCGGCGCCGTTGCAGTTGGGACAGGCGCCCTCGGAGTTGGAGCTGAACAGCGCCGGCTTCACGCCGTTTGCCTTGGCGAACGCCTTGCGGATCGGGTCGAGCAGTCCGGTGTACGTCGCAGGGTTGCTCCTCCGCGACCCCCGGATCGGGGTCTGGTCGATCGCCACCACCCCGTCCCGCCGGGCTACCGAACCCTGGATCAGCGAGCTCTTGCCCGAGCCGGCGACTCCGGTGACCACCACCAGCACTCCCAGGGGGATGTCGACGTCGACGTCCTGCAGGTTGTGGGTGCTGGCGCCGCGGACCTCGATCGTGCCCTTGGGTTGGCGCACCCCCGGCTTGAGGGAGGCCCGGTCGTCCAGGTGGCGGCCGGTGATGGTGCCGCTGGCCCGCAGCGCCTCGACGGTGCCCTCGAAACAGATGGTGCCGCCCGCCGTACCGGCGCCGGGGCCGAGGTCGACGACGTGGTCGGCGATCTGGATCGTCTCCGGCTCGTGCTCGACGACGAGGACCGTGTTTCCCTTGTCCCGCAGCCGCAGCAGCAGGTCGTTCATCCGCTGGACGTCGTGGGGGTGCAGGCCGGTGGTCGGCTCGTCGAAGACGTAGGTCACGTCGGTGAGCGACGACCCGAGGTGCCGGATCATCTTCGTGCGCTGTGATTCCCCTCCCGACAGCGAGCCCGACGGCCGGTTGAGAGACAGGTAGCCGAGCCCGATCTCGACGAAGGAGTCGACGGTCTGCCGCAGCGCGTCGAGCAGTGGCGCGACCGCCGGCTCGTGCAGGCCGGCCACCCAGCCCGCGAGGTCGCTGATCTGCATCGCGCAGGCGTCGGCGATGTTGATGCCGTCGATCCGCGACGACCGCGCCGCCTCGCTGAGCCGTGTGCCGTCGCAGTCGGGGCAGGTGGTGAACACCACCGCCCGCTCCACGAACGCGCGGATGTGCGGCTGCATCGCCTCCACGTCCTTGGAGAGGAACGACTTCTGGATCTGCGGGATCAGGCCCGAATACGTCAGGTTGACGCCCTCGACCTTGATCCTGGT
>DATABX010000045.1:0-4572 GCA_036259335.1 Actinomycetota bacterium | reverse complement strand
CGGTCGACCTTGACCATCGCCAGCTTCATGATGTCGGCCGCCGAGCCCTGCAACGGCGCGTTCAGCGCCTGCCGCTCCCCCAGCCCCCGGACCCGGGGGTTGCGGGACCGCAGCTCGGGGAGGTAGCGCCTCCGGCCGAGCATCGTGGTGGTGAACCCGTCTTCGGTCGCCTTCGCCACCACCGCGTCCAGGTAGGTGCGGATCTCGGGATAGGTGGCGAAGAAGCCCTCGATGTAGGTGCGGGCCTGGTCCACCGGGATACGCAGGCGCTGCGAGAGCCCGAACGGGCCCATGCCGTAGGTCACGCCGTAGGAGACCATCTTCCCGATGCTGCGCTGGGCCGGCGTCACCTGCGCCGGGTCCAGCCCCAGGGCCTTGCCGATCGACAGGCGGTGGATGTCGTCGCCCCGGGCGAACGCCCCGGTCAGCTCCTTGTCACCCGAAAGATGGGCGAGGAGCCGAAGCTCGATCTGCGAGTAGTCGGCCACCACCAGCAGGTTGCCGCCCTCCGGGACGAACGCCCGGCGGATCTGCTTGCCCTCCTCGGTGCGGATCGGGATGTTCTGGAGGTTCGGGTTCTCCGAGCTGAGCCGGCCGGTGGTGGCCACCGTCTGGTTGAACCGGGTGTGCAGCCGGCCGGTCGCCGGGTCAACCAGCCGCGGGAGGGCGTCGATGTAGGTGTTCTTGAGCTTCGAGATCTCCCGGTGGCGCAGGATGCCCTCGATGATCGGGTGCTCGTCGATCAGCGACTCGAGGACCTTGGCGTCGGTCGAGTAGCCGGTCTTGGTCTTCTTGCCCGGCTTGAGGCCGAGCCGGTCGTAGAGCACCGCCCGAAGCTGCGGAGGCGAGCCGATGTTGAACGGGCCGCCGGCCAGCGAGTAGATGCGGTGCTCGACCGCCTCCAACTCCTTGGTGAGGTGCAGCGACATCTCCTCCAGGTACTCGGTGTCCAGCCGAACGCCGGCCCGCTCGATTTTGGCCAGCACGCCGGCCAGCGGGATCTCCAGCTCGCTGAACAGCGGCCAGGCCCCCCGCTCCCGAAGCTGCTTGCTCAGCACCTCCACCAGCTCGCCGGTGGCGATCGCCTCGAGGCCCGGGCCGGAGACGTGGTCGGTGCCGTCGTCGTCCTCCATCAGCAGAGATTGCTGGCCTTCGGCGTCCTCGGCAGGGACTTCGTCGAGCTTGAGCTCCCGGTCCAGGTAGTGGCGGGCCAGCTCGTCCAGCCGGTAGGTTCCCCTGGCCGGGTCCACCAGGTAGGCAGCGATCTCGGTGTCCATCGCCACCTCGCCGGGGGCGATCCCCACCGCCGCCAGGCGCTGCAGGGCGTCCTTGGCGCCGTGGGTCGCCAGCCCTCGGGTCTCGAAGGCCGGCCGGAGCGCCTCCCACACCTCGGTCGCCGGGAGGGGGCCCTCGTTGACCCGGATCACCTGCGCCCCGGGCGGCGTGGAGAAGGCCACGATCTCGGCGGCCCGCCGGCTGTTGTTCGGGTCCCCGAGCAGCCTGACGACCACCGCGTCCTGCGAGTCCAGCTCCTTAACCAGCGAGTCGAGCTCCTCCTTGGTGGTCACCTCCACCGCCGAACCCTCGAACCCGGTGGCCGCCGCCAGGGCTTCGGGACGGTCGGCCGCCAGGCGGTCGTAGAGCACCCGGAACTCCAGCGAGTCGAACAGCTGGCGAATCCGGTTGAAGTCCCACTCCCCCATCGTCAGGTCGTCGAACCCGGCGTCCAGGGTGGAGTCCGCCACCCCCTGGGACTTGAGCTCCTCGGGGCCGCGGAACCGGAAGAACTCCTTGTTCTCCAGCAGGCGCTGGGAGGCCTCGCCGAGGTTGGTGCGGATCCTGGGCGTCAGCTCGTCGAGGTGCTGCAGCACGTTCTCCAGCGTCCCGTAGGTCTGGATCAGCTTGGCCGCGGTCTTCTCCCCGATGCCCGGCACCCCGGCGATGTTGTCGGAGGGGTCACCGCGCAGGGCAGCGTAGTCCAGGTACTGAGGGGGCTCGAAGCCGTACCTCTCTCGGAACGCCGCCTCGTCGAAGACGATGGTGTCCGAGATTCCCCGCACGTTGCGGATGACGGTGATGCCCGGCCGAACGATCTGGAAGAAGTCCCGGTCGGCGGTCAGGATGTTGACGTCGACACCCTCGTCGGCCAGCCGGATCGCCATGGCGGCGATGATGTCGTCCGCCTCGACCCCCGGGCTCATGAAGATCGGGATGCCCAGCGTCTCCAGCACCTCGTGAATCAGCCCCACCTGGGAGCGGAACTCGTCGGGCGCCGAAACCCGCTGCGCCTTGTACTCCGGGCGGATCGCCATCCGCTCGGTCGAGGCCCCCATGTCGAAGAAGGCCACCACGTGCCGGGTGCCCAATGTCTGCATCGCTTTGATCAGCATCGAGGTGAACCCGAACACTGCGTTGGTGGGGGTTCCGGCCTTGGTTCTCAGCTCCGCCGGGAGGGCGTAGAAGGCCCGGTAAGCCAGGGAGTGGCCGTCCAGCAGAAGGACTTTTCGCTTGCTCTTGGCCCCGCTCACAGTGCTTCCGACTATAGTACTTAGCGATGGCGGCACAGGTTCCCCAAGGGGCTCAGGAATACCTCGAGTGCATATTCGAGATGGAGGAGGAAGGGGCCACCATTCTTCAGGCCCGCCTCTCCGAGCGTCTCGGCGTCACCCCGGCGACCGTGTCCCAGGCCGTTAAGCGGCTGACCGCTGAGGGCCTGATCGAGATCCAGGACCGCAAGATCCGCCTTACCCCGCTGGGCATCGAGGTGGCCACCCCGCTGGTCCGCCGCCACCGCCTGGCGGAGCGCCTTCTGACCGACATCCTCGGCATCCCCTGGTACCGAGCGCACGAAGAGGCCCACGACTGGGAGCACGTGATCTCACCGGAGGTCGAGCAACGCATTCTGGAGAAGACCGGGGCCACCACCTGCCCCCACGGCAATCCGATCCCCGGCATGACGCCCCCCTACGAGAGGTCGAAGCTGATTCCGCTGACCGAGCTCGAGGTTGGCGAGTGGGGAACGCTCAGCCTGCTGACCGAGGACGTCGAGTTGGTCACCGGCATCCTTCAGTACTTCCAGGAGCACAACCTGATGCCGGGAGCGACGGTCAAGGTGGCGGCGGTCAGCCCGGACGGGACGTTGACCCTGTCGGTCGACGGCAAGTCGGCCTCACTCGGCCCCAGCCTCGCCGACAACCTCTGGATCACTCCCCACAGCTAATCCTTAGGAGTTTCCTCCCGTTCGCCTGAGGGACAAGCCCCAGGGGAGGCGGGGGGCTCACCACGCGCTGTCACTGGCTCGTCACGCAAGGTGGTAACCTGGCAGAATATGTGGAAGAGAACGCGCTGGTTCGTTTCGGGAATCGGGCGGCCTAAGACGGTATTCATAACGGCCGGTGTCCTCGTTCTTGTACTGATCACCACTCTCCTGTTCGCCACCACCGGTTTCGGTCAAGCCGCGGTCAAGTTTTCGTTGGAGCCGGCGGACCGGTTCAGCGAGGTCGTTCGATCGCCCGAGGGGCATTTTTTGGTGCTCAAGGCAGACGGTTCCTCGATCGAGGTGCTGCGCCTCGACCGGAACACAGGGCGGGAGGTAACCGAAGATCGGTTGTCGGCTGCAGGAACCGTCGATTATCTGAAGCTGGCGACGCAGGCTACGGCCGGGTCCGAGGGCAGGACGGTGGGCGTAGCGGTCTCCTGTCCGGGCGGGTTCGCCGGCAACGCCGACGACGGTCAAACGGAAGAATCCAGATTTCGGATCTGCCCGGTGAAACAGATGTGGCAATGGTTCGAGATCGACGGTAGCGGCAACGTTTTGAACGAGCCCCAGGTAGTGCCTGCCGGGGCAAGCGGTTTTCTGTACGCATCTGAGTCGTTCTTCGTCATCGGCAACGCTCTGCTGCTGAAGGATGGTGTGTGGCACCCGATCAGCAAGGTTCCCGGCCGCCAGGGCGACCCGTGGGGAAGCTGCGCCACCAACCGCGAGCTGTATGCCTTGTACGGGAATCCCGGCCCCCGGAGTCTCACCGGACTGGAGAGCGCGTTACCGAACCCCGAACCCAACTACGGCCTGTACCGCTACCAACTCGACGGGGCGCTCGATAACGAGTGGTCTGAGGTGCCGATCATGGGCCTCAAGGAGGCGATTACCGCCCGCCTGGCTTGCAGCCCAGATGCCGCAATCGTGAAGGCCGATAGTGCCTTCATTTCCGCCGCTGCCCCCGACAGGGTTATCGAGCTGCCAGGCAAGACGTCCAGCCTGCTGCTCAATCTACCGTCGAAGCTGCCGGTCATTACCTACCTCATACCACCCCCGCCGGGCGAGTTTCGGGGAACCAGACGTTGCGCAATCATCGAAGAGTCGGGTCGAGAAGTGATATCAGGGTCTAGGGAAGTCTGCTACGGCGTGCCTTGGCGAACCGGTGACGACTCGTACATCACCGTGCTTGGACACCCTCAACTGGATCTGGAACTGCTTGAATGGTGACGCGTAGGCAACACGATCCTTCCCGGCATCATCCTTCTGCTGGCGACCGTCGTGGCTCTTCCTTGAAGTTCAGGCGCAGACCTCCC
>DATABX010000044.1:0-4351 GCA_036259335.1 Actinomycetota bacterium | reverse complement strand
GCTCAGTGTGGCTACTGCCAGGCCGGCCAGATCATGCAGGCCGTTTCACTCCTCAACAGCAACCCTCACCCGACCGACACCGACATCGACGAAGCGATGGGCGGAAACCTGTGCCGGTGCGGTACCTACTTCCGCATCCGGTCCGCCATCAAGCAAGTCGCGGCCGGCAAGTAAGCACAACCGCAACACCAGCCGGAACCGGGGCGCCGTCTGGATCTTCCAGGCGGCGCCTCGGCGCTGGAGTGACCCTCAGCGCTTGCAGGCGATGAGCCACTGGAAGGCGACGGGCTGGCCGTCCTCCAGTGATGTCTCCACGGTGTCGACCAGGACCTCGAGACCCGCTTCGGTGATCAACCGGTGATTGGTGCGGTGGTCCCAGCTGCTCCAGTACATCGGCACGCCGAGCCAGTCCTCCTCGTAGGCGTCGCCGCAGCTGGCCCCGAGGCTGGCGATCAGGCCGCCGCCGGGGCGCAGCCACTCGGCCACCCGGCGGATCACCGCGCCGTGCTCCTCCCGGGGGAGGTGGATGATCGAGTAGAACGCCGTCACGAGGTCGAAGGACTCCGGCAGGAAGTCGACCGTGGCCATGTCGCCGACCAGGAACCGCACCGACGGCAGCTCCCGGCGCGCCACCTCGATGCTCCGGGGCGACAGGTCGAGCCCGGTGACCCGGTAGCCGGCGTCGGCCAGAGCGCCGGTGACGTGCCGGCCGGTGCCACAGCCGAGATCGAGGGCGTCACCCCCTCGGAGGAGGCCCATGCCGGCGGCCCGCTTGAGATAGCGGTGCCGGCGGGAGGTGTCACGGCCGGCCCATTCGGCGTAGCGGCCGTGCATGGTGTCAAAGCCCGCGGATACCACATTCTTGGCGGTCGACACGGCGAGCCCTCCGGGGCCGGGGGAACCTGGGATCAAGGTGCGCCACAAGTCTTCGCCAACCGCCCCGCCGAACCTTCCGCCGGTTCCGTGACGATTTGACGACGCTCAGGCGATGCTGTCGGGGTCGAGCCCGGCCACCGTGGCCAGCCCCGGCCGGTCGACGATCTCGACCTCCCCGTAGTGGACCTTCACCAGGCCCTGGTCCTCGAGGCGCTTGAGGACCCGGTTGACGCTCGTGCGGCGGCCGCCGACGAGCTCGGCCAGATGGCTCTGGCTGAGATGGACGACGTCCTCCTCCGCCCGCCGTACGAGGATCGAGGCGACCTGGGCCTCGAGCCCGCCGGCCAGAAGTTCCACCGCCCGGTACCAGAACCCGGCCACTCGTCCCGACACCGAGTGAAGCCACCGCCAGGCGAGCCGCGGTCGCTGCTCGAGCAAGCGGTACAAGCTCACCGAGTCGATCGAGAGGATGAGGCTGTCGGCCACGGCGGTTGCATCCCATGGCACGCGGATCCGCAGGAAGAGCGAGACGTCGCCGATGACCTCGCCGGGACCGAGGATCTGGAGGACGACCCGGCGGCCCCGGACCGTTCTGGACAGCTCGATGGCCCCCCGCCGGACGATGTGGACCCGGGTGGGAGCCTGCCCCATACGGAAGACGGCCCCGCCGGCCGGGTACCGGTCCTCACGGAGGAGCGCGACGAGCTCCTGCAGGTCGTCGGGCCCGAGCGGGGCCTGCTCGGCAGGGCCCAGCCAGTGGGCAATCCACTCCGCGTGACTGTTGGACACACCTCCATGATGCCGTCCACCGGCCACCCGAGAAGACACACCCGAGCTCATTGAATCTGGGAGCCACAGGTTCTCCGGGCGCGATTCACCCAAAAGCAGCTGTCGATCATCGTTATAGCCACCAGCCACCAAGGCGAAACACGCGCTTGGCGTGGAGAGGATCGTCCCGGCCTGATGGCGGGCGCCGGAAGCCTTTTCGACACCCGCCACCGGGCCGAGAAACGAGCTTGGAGGAAAGCTCGAGCTTGGCCTCCCGGGCCGACCCACGAGCGCTTGTCGGACGTCCGGCTCAGTGGTTCGGCGAAGACCGAGGCTCACCGTAACAGTGTCGGCCGCCCGGTTACAGCCAACAGTCGCAAGCCGCACAGTCCCCATCCCGATAGTCGCAATCGACACATTTGCCGGTAAATGTCCCATCGGGAACTTTTGAAGGGCAAAACCCTTGTACCACAGCGTCACTCGTCGTTCGGTGGTCCCCATTCGTCTCACGCCCGGCAAGTTTCCGTTGCATATCACGGCGATTCGTTGCAATTTGTCCCCTGTGACCCGAAGTGGGCCATTGGTCACGCCGCACAACAAAGGAGTGCTGGGCCACCCACCCAGCCTGTAGCTGGCCAGTGCCTCGGACTCATCTGGACCCTTCTTCCAGGAGGGGGGTCCGCTTGGCCGCTGGCCTTACGAATCACGTGGAGGGAGCACTGAATGACCGCTCTTGAGACACCTATCGGACGGCGTCAGGTCCTGAAAGGGTTCCTGATCGCCGGGCCGACGCTGGCAGTCGCTGCTCGCGTCGGCCTCGGTGATGGCAGCGCTGGCGCATTTCCCCACCGGACTGAGGAACTGCCGGATGTCCAGGACTTCACGGACATCTTCGTCCTCAGCCAGCAGCCCACTATCTACGACCTGAAGATCGAGATCCGGCCGGACAACACCGTCCTCGCCGAGCTTCCCAAGCAGGACATCGGCCAGGGCATCATGACCACCTTCGGCATGATGGTGGCTGACAACCTCGACACCACGTTCGACAAGGTCGAGGTCGTGCTGGCTCCGGCCGAGCAGAAGTGGCAGGCCGCTCAGATCACCGGCGGCTCGCACAACACCCGGGTGCTCTACGACCCGGTCCGTATCGTCACGGCCCAGATGCGGGGTCAGCTCCTCGCCGCCGGCTCGCAGGTGATGGGCGTTCCGATCACCCAGCTGCGCACCGAGGACGGCCACGTGGTGGCCACCAACGGCCAGAAGATGTCCTACGGCGAGCTGACGGCGACCGCCGCGCAGCTGCCTCAGGCCAAGGCCGCCCTCCCCAAGAACCCCAGCGACTACAAGATCATCGGTAAGCCGCAGGTTCGCCACAACATCCGGGAGATCGTCCAGGGCAAGCAGAAGTACACGCCGGACCTGTTCTCCTCCAAGGAGTTCAAGCCGACCGTCCTGGCGATGGCCGCGACCCACGGCGCGTCCGTCGTCTCCATTGACGACTCCGAAGCCAAGAAGATCCCCGGCTTCATCGGCGCCACGCACATCCCGGGCATGCCCGACTACCTGATCCCCGAGGGTGTGGCCGTCACCGCCGAGACCTTCGGTATCGCCAAGAAGGCCAAGAACGCGCTCAAGATCAAGTGGAGCGCCGGCCCGATGGACCAGCTGTCCGACGCCCAGATCGATGACATCCTGAACGGGATCATCGACCAGGTGACCTCGCCTGGCGAGGGCGTCGAGGCGACGTTCCGCTGGCCGTACGTTCCGCACGCCCCCATGGAGGAGAACTCCTCCTGCGGGAAGTTCGCGAACGGCAAGTACGAGGGTTGGGGCGGCGCCCAGATCCCGGGCACGCTCCAGCGGCAGATCGCCGAAACCCTCGCCATCCCGGTGGAGAACGTTCTGTACCACGTGGTTCCGGCTGGTGGTGCCTTCGGCCGTCACCTGTTCCACGACCAGGACGTCCAGGTGGCCCAGATCGCCAAGCGGACCGGAATGCCGATCAAGCTGTGGTGGATGCGTGAGGAAGGCATCAAGCACGGCCGCTGCCGCCCGGTCTCGATCCACAAGGTGAAGGGCACCTTCTCCAACGGCGACGTCGTCAACTACGAGCACCGCATGGCCTGCCCGGAGATGGACCTCCGTCACGGCCTCGGCGACCTCGCCACCCAGTACGTCACTGAGTACAACAACGAAGGTGCGTGCCAGTACTTCTTCGCGCACACGCAGAAGATGCCGTACAAGACCGGCCCGACGGCCATCACGCTGAAGCAGCGCCTGCTGGCCAAGCCCACTGCGGCCTGGCGGGTCGTGTACTCCGGCCAGGTCCACGCGGTCGACGAGATCATGATGGACGAGATGGCCCGGGCTCTCGGCAAGGACGAGCTCGACTTCCGCATCCAGATGGCCGACACGCCTCGGCACGCGGCCGTTCTGGCCAAGGCCGGCGAGGAGGCCAAGTGGGGCAAGAAGCTCCCGGCTGGTGTGGCGCAGGGCATCGGTCTGCACGACGAGTACAAGTCGATCGCCGCTTACATCATGGAGATCGACGTCCGGGGTCGTGAGCCGCGGATGACCAACTGCACCATCGCCGTGGACAACGGCCACTGCATCAACCCCGAGGGCACCACGTCCAGCCTGATGGGCCAGGCGCACGACGGGTTCGGCGTTGTCTTCCGGGGTGGCCTGCACGTGGACAACGGGGCCA
>DATABX010000043.1:0-9932 GCA_036259335.1 Actinomycetota bacterium | reverse complement strand
GCTCGGGCGCCGCCCGGATCAGCTTCTCCAGGGCTTCGGCGGTGACCCGGGCGACTGCGCTGATGTCGGCCTGCTCGTCGCCGGTAAGCGTGTAGGGGACCCGCTCGAGGTAGATCCGGAACTTCTCGCCGTGACGGGTGATCGACCCGGCGATCAGCGGCACGTTCTTTTGCACGAGCAGCAGTGTCGGCGACGCCGGGAAGGTCGTCCTCTCACCGAAGAACTCGGTCCAGATCCCGCGGCGGCCCAGGTCCCGGTCTGAGACCAGGGCCACCATGCCGCCGGCGTCCAGGACGTCGCCCAACCGCTCGCGGATCGACTTGCCGTTGCGGGCGGGCAGCACCGTCAGGCCGTGGCGCTCCCGGATGTCGGCGAACCAATCGAACAGCGCCTTCGGGCGCAGCACCTCGGCCACCGTCGTGAAGTGCCAGCCCTTGGCGCCGACCCAGGCGACGCCCAGGTCGTAGAAGCCCAGATGGGGCGTGATGAGCAGGGCCCCCTCCCCGGCGGCTATAGCTTCCTCGATGACCGCAACCGAGTCGCCCACCGGCTCGACCATCGAGAGCAGCTGGTCGTGCGAGTAGCGGCCCAGGCGGAAGGTCTCCAACCAGTACTCGGCGTAGGACTGGAACGCCGCCTTCACCACACCGTCCAGGTGCTCGCCCTCCCCCACCACCCTGGCGAGGTTGCGCTCCACGGTCCGTCGCTTGCCGTGCGCGCGCTTGTAGGCGATCCTCCCGCCCCAAACCGCCAGGCGGTCGGCAGTTCTGGGAGGAGTGTGCTCGGCCAGCCAGGCCCCCATGCGGTAGGCGAAGTACACGAAGGCCGGTCCCGGACCATCGGCGAAGGGACCGGATCGGCTCACAGCGGTACCTTCGCCTGCCGCCAGACGTACAGGAACCGCTGCACGACGGTGATTGCGGTGACGGCAACCAGTATCACCAGTGCCGGGATCACCACGTCCAGAATCAGTCCGCCGGCCACCAGGAAGATCCGCTCCGGCCGCTCGGCGATGCCCACGTTGCAGGTGAAGCCGAGCCCCTCGGCTCTGGCCCGCACGTAGGAGACCATCAGACTCAGGATCAAGCCGGCCAGAGCCAGCCCGGCGCCCAGCTGGTTCGTCATGGAGGGCTCGAAAACCTCCGCCGCGTCCGTGGGAGCCAGGGCCCAGTCGAACCCGTGGGTGAACCACCAGATCAGACCGACAAAGACCACGGCGTCGGACAGCCGGTCCAGCGTCGAGTCCAGGAAAGCACCCGCCTTGGATCCCTTGCCGGTCGCCCTCGCCACCGCTCCGTCGAGCATGTCCAACAGCGACCCCCCAGTCAGGATCAGGCCTCCGAGCAGGAACCGGCCCTCCGACACCACCACTGCTGCCAGCACCGTGAGCACGAAGCCGGTGACCGTGATCATGTTCGGAGTGACCCCGGCGCGGCCGATGACCGCGCCCAGCGGGAGAACCACCCGCTGCAGAGCGGCGCCAAAAAGTCGTTTGAGCATAGGAGTCGCGCTCAATATAGACCTCCGGGCGCCCGGCCCGGCAGTACGCCGAGATTCCCGAAAGCAATAGGATCTTGATATGAAGACCTACGATCCCGAGAAGATTCGCAATGTCGTTCTCCTGGGACACCAGGGGTCCGGCAAGACCACCCTTGCTGAAGCGCTTTTGTACGTCAGCGGAGTCACTACCCGCATGGGCTCGATTGCGGAGGGCAACACCGTCTGCGACTTCGAACCCGAAGAGATCAAAAAGACCATCTCCGTCTCTCTCTCCCTGGCGCCCTTCGAGTGGAAGGGCCACAAGGTCAACCTGCTCGACGCTCCCGGCTACGCCGATTTCATAGGCGAAGCCCAGGCGGCCATCCGGGTGGCCGACGCCGCGGTCCTCGTGGTTTCCGCCGTGGACGGCATCCAGGTGCAGCACGAGGCCCTCTGGCGGCTGGCGAAGAAGGCCGGCATCCCACGCTTCGTCTTCGTCAACAAGCTGGACCGCGAACGCGCCGACTTCCATGCGGTGCTGAATCAGCTGTCCGACCGGCTCGGCTCGGGATTTGCCCCGGTCGACCTACCTCTCGGCGAGGAGCACGAGTTCCACGGCATCGTCGACGTCCTGTCCGAGAAGGCATTCCACTACGACGAAGGGGGCAAGTCGGTCGAGAGCGACATGAAGCCGGAGCTGGAGGCGGAGGCCAAGCAGCTGCACACCCGGATCCTCGACTCGGTGGCCGAGACCGACGACGACCTGCTGGAAAAGTACCTGGGAGGCGAGGAGCTTACCTCCGAGGAGATCACCAAAGGGCTGCACAAGGGAGTCTGCGAGAGCACGGTGTTCCCGGTGCTGGTCGGCTCTGCGACCAAGCTCGTCGGCCTGGACCGCCTCGCAGACATCCTGGTCGAGATGTCCCCGTCGCCCCTGGAGCTCGGGACCGCGGTGGGCACCAAGCCGGGGACCGACGAGCCGGAGGAGCGCCAGCCGAGCCTGGACGAACCGCTCTCGGCGTTCGTGTTCAAGACGATCTCCGACCCCTACGTCGGCCGGATCAGCTTGTTCAAGGTGATCTCGGGCAAGATGCGGCCCGACTCCAACGTCCACAACGCCAGCACCGGGACCGACGAGCGCATCGCCCAGCTGTTCACCCTGCGGGGCAAACACCAGGAGCCGCTGCCCGAGATCGTGGCCGGGGACATCGGCGGTGTCGCAAAGCTCACCCACACCCACAGCGGCAACACGCTGGCCGACAAGTCGCACCCGATCGTCTACGAGGAGCTGGACGAGCCGGACCGCGTGCTGGCCAAGGCGATCGTTCCCAGGACCAAAGGCGACGAGGACAAGCTGATGACCGCTCTCTCCCGCCTTCACGAGGAGGACCCCGCGTTGCTGGTCGAGCGCAACTCGGAGACCCACCAGACGTTGATCTGGGGAACCGGGGACACCCACCTGGACATCGCCATGGAGCGTCTGAGCCGCAAGTACGGAGTCGAGGTGGAGGAGATCCCGCTTCGGATCCCCTACCGGGAGACGATCGCCGGCCCGGGCAAAGCGATCGGCCGCCACGTCAAGCAGAGCGGCGGGCACGGCCAGTACGCGGTGTGCAACCTGGAGATCGAGCCCCTCGAGCGGGGTAAGGGATTCGAGTACGTCGACAAGATCTTCGGCGGCTCGGTGCCCTCTCAGTTCATCCCGTCGGTGGAGAAGGGCATCCAGAAAACGCTGGTCGAAGGCGCGGTCGCCGGCTACCCGGTGGTCGACGTCCGGGTGACGCTGGTCGACGGCAAGTACCACGCAGTCGACTCGTCGGACATGGCGTTCCAGATTGCCGGAAGCATGGGCTTTCGTGAGGCGGTAGCGAACGCCGGAGTGGTGCTGTTGGAGCCGATCATGGACCTGGAGGTCATGGTGCCCGACTCCCACCTGGGCGACATCATGGGGGACCTCAACGCCAAGCGGGGCCGCATCCAGGGAACCGAGAGCGTCGGGGGCGGAAGACAACTGGTGAAGGCGCAAGCCCCGATGGCCGAGATCGCCCGCTACGCGATCGACCTGAGGTCGATGACCGGCGGCCAGGGAACATTCCATTCGTCCTTCTCGCACTACGAGCCGGTCCCGCCGCATCTGGCCGACAAGATCATCGCCGAGGCGAAGCAGGCGAAAGAGCCCGCCAAATCGCACTGAACGCCAGGTCCATCACGCCGGCCCGCATGATCCTGCGAGGCCTCGCCCGGCGGTGCCCGTTCTGCGGGAACAACAAGATCTTCGACGGCTGGTTCAAGCTGAAGGAGCGCTGCCCCAACTGCAGCCACCGGTTCAACCAGGAGGAGGGCTTCTACATCGGGGCCTACGCCATCAACTTCGCGATCACCGAGGGGTTGCTTCTGCTGTGCCTGATCCCCTACATCCTGATCTCGTCGGCCGATCCGTCACGGCAGCTCAACGTCGTGCCGTTCGCAGTCATCGCGGTGGCCGCTGCGATCGTCGGGCCGATCCTGTTCTACCCGTTCTCCCGGAGCCTGTGGATCGCGCTGGACCTCACGCTGAGGGGCGGCAGGAACCTCGACGATCCGGCTGATGGTACGACCGATCCCCAGCCCAAGCCCGACCCGGAGGGCTCTGCGCCGGCGGAGTAGCTAGGTACCCTCGGTTCCCTTGCTGCCCTGGGTGCCAGGCGCACCCGGCTCGCTGGGCGCTCCGTCGGAGCCGCGACTTGCAGGTCGGGCTGCTGACGTGGACGGCGGGGTTTGAGGGGGCCGGGTGGCTGCGGAGGAGCGCTGGGAGTTCTGCGTCGTCTTCGAGCTCGTCGGGTCGCCGCCGATGCTGCCGCCCGGAACCATGTCGCCGATTTGAAGGTCGGGGATCACCAGGTCGCCGGGCTCGTTCTGTGTCTCGCTGTTGCCGGTGCCCGAGGTCGAGGTGCGGTTCGACGAACGGCTGCTCGTCCGCCGGGCCCCGGTTGACGAGGAGCCGCCGCTCGACGAGCCGGTGGGGACGGGAGTCATGGCCTCCGCCGACACGGGATCGCCCGGGTTGAAGAAGAAGGCCCCCTGCATGCCCCGTTCGGCGTGGAACCGGCAGTAGAAGCGGAAGGCGCCGGTCTGCGGCAGCTGGATGACCACCTCCTCGGAGGCCCCGGGAGCGAGCTGCTTGTCCACTGCCAGCGCGTCGATGGTGAAGGTGTGGTCGGCCAGGGTCCCGGCGTTCTTCAGCGCCAACTTCACGTTGGCCCCGGGAGCGACCTTGACGAAGGTCGGCGTGAACGAGAAGTCCAGCATCTGCATGTCCAGGGAAACCGAAGCGCCGGAGGCAGTCAGGTCCCGCGTCTCGGTATTGTTCACCGCGCCTTCCAGCGGCACCGGCAGGGGCGGCGGGCTGGGCGAGGCGCTCGGAGTGGGCGAGGGGGCCTCGGCGGCGATCGGGACCTCGTTGACCGGTTCCTGGATGTTGTTGCACCCGGCCGCGCCGAGGCACAAGGTCAGTGCCAGCGGGAGCCTCTTCTTCACTTCCGGGACCTTTCGACGGGCACCTTGGGCGGTTGCCTTTGGGCATTCTAGTCAATCGGCCCGGTAGGAGGTTCGGAGAGCCCCGCGAAAGCTCCTTAACCGGACGGAGAGCTGCCCTCGCGCGGAGGAAGCGGCTGGGGGTTGAGGAAGACCCGGTACACCGTGCCCGGCACCACTCCACCCTCCTCCACCTCGAGCCGGTCGATGGTGAGGACCCGGTGGTTTCCGGTTCTCGGATGGTTCTTGATCGCCGCTTCGATCGCGGCCTGGAACGAGTCGGGCGACGATCCTTCGATCGGCTCGCTCTGCCCGTACGCTGCGTCTGCTCCACCGTTCATGCAAGTACCTCCTCGATCAGCCCCGGCTCATCAATTTGCGGGCGTTGCCGGTTCCAGATTGTCTCCCTTGGCCCCCCGGCCGAGCCCCTGAGGAATCCAGATATCCATAACCAGCCCCAGGCAGTTGGCCCGCCCGGGCAGATCCCAGTAGCCGCAGTGGGTTTTGAACCCCAAGCCTCGCAGCACTCGGCCGAAAGACAGCCTTTCGTCCGTGTAACGCAGCGACGTCGGGCTGGCCCCGCCGAAGGCAAGGGTCGAATCGGCTGGTTTCAGGTCGGTGCCGTCGTTGAAGTTCGAGCCGAACACGTCCGCCCCGTTGAACACGTTGGTCCACGGCACGTCCGGCACCCTTGCGAGGGCGCGGGGATAGTAGCCGGGAAAGTAGAGCCGGACGGCGTCGGCCGGGCAGCCGATGGTCGTCAGGCTGCTCACCGCGGACGCCAGGCGGTCGCCTTCCGGCAGGGAGCCGGACTTGGGGAACAGCGCGTCTATGGCCACCAGGCTTCCGAAGCTGTAGCCGAGAACGTGGATCGGGCATTTCCAGCCGCCGTCGAGCAGCCCGTCGATCGCGTCGTCCAGGGTATGGGTGACGGTGTCGCGGTAGCGGGGTTCGTCCAGGTACTGAAGGCTCTTTCGGGTCTGCTCCGCCAGCTTCAGCAACACCTTGCGGAACTTCACCCACAGCAGCGCGATGCCGGTGGCGCCGCCCACGGCTACGGTCGACGCGTCCACTTCGTACGGGAACCAGTCGGTCAATCGGTCCGGAACCCAGGCCAGCAGGTCCATGGCGGCCAGGCCGGCAATGATCGCGGCGACCGCAGAGGCCATCAGGGCCACGGTTGCGAGCAAGCCGAGGAGAAGTTGCACCTTCGCCATGCCGCTCTTGGCGGGGCGGCGAGCTGCCGAGATCAACAGCCCCAGGCCCTTCAGGCTGAACCAGGCCGCCTTCAGGATCCCCGGCGGTGTGTCCCTGCCCCCTTCGGCGTCCATCTCGTCCAGACGGTCGCGATAGTCGAGCTCGAAGACCTCGAGCAGCGGTTCACCCGAGGGACCGAGGATGGTCTTGCCCACCCGCAGCCCGCGCGGCGCGGTTTCGACGCTGTTCTCCGCCGAGTAGCGACCCTCGCGTTGCCGGTCGAGCGTGCCGGCCAGCACGTCGGCCACGACGCCGGCGGAGTTGGCGGGGTACCTGACCAGCCCGGGGGCGAAGATCAGAACCGAGGAAGCCCGCTCGCGGGCTCGCTTTTTTTCGTTGGCCGGCATCAGGACTCCCGACGGAGTAACTGATCCATTGTGACCCTGTCGGCCCGACGCTGAAAGGGCCGAACGTACCTATTTGTGGGATCGGACGTACCTACCGACCCGGCCGGATGATGCCGATCGTCAGAACAGATGCTTCAGGCGGCCGTAGGTCTGCTCCAGGGTCTCGGGCAGCACCTTGGCCCCACCGACCACCGGCATGAAGTTGGTATCGCCGCTCCAGCGGGGCACGACGTGCATGTGCATGTGGCCGGGGACCCCCGCTCCTGCCGGCGCCCCCAGGTTGGCCCCCATGTTGAAGCCCTCGGGTGACATGGCCTCCTTTAGTGCCGCGATCGCCTTGACCGTCAGGGCCATGACCAGGTTGCGCTCCCCCTCCGTCAGCTCCTCCAGGGCGCCGACGTGGCGCAGCGGCGAGATCAGCAGGTGGCCGGTGTTGTAGGGGAACCGGTTCATCACGACCAGGCAGGTGTCGTCGCGGTGGAGCACCAGGTTGGCCTCCAGGTCCTCGGTCCGGGCGTCGGAGCACAAAAAGCACCCGTCCGGCTGCCCCGAGCGCAGGTACTCCATACGCTGGCGATACATGCGCTCCATCGGCGCGATCAGCCCGGAGTGATCCGGCGTTCGGCGACCTCGGAGACGATGCCGGCCGTGAAGTCGTCGAGTGCCACCCCGCGCTTCTCGTTGCCGCCGCGCGGCTTGACCGACAGGGTGCGGGCCTCGGCCTCCTTGTCGCCGACCACCACCATGTAGGGCACCTTGGAGGTCTGCGCCTTGCGGACCCGGTTGCCCAGCGACTGGTCGGAGTTGTCGACCGTCACCCGGATGCCCTGCCCCCGCAGGTGCTCGGCAACCTGCTCGGCGTACCCGTGATGGCGGTCCGAGATCGGGACAACGGTCACCTGGTCCGGCGCCAGCCAGGTCGGGAATGCGCCGGCGTAGTGCTCCAGCAGGATGGCGAAGAAGCGCTCGATCGAGCCGAACAGGGCCCGGTGGATCATGTTCGGCCGGTGGCGTGCGCCGTCCTCGCCGACGAACTCCAGGTCGAACAGGTTCGGGAACTGAAAGTCCACCTGCAGAGTCGACAGCTGCCAGCGACGGTTCAGTGCGTCCTTGATGTGGACGTCGATCTTCGGAGCGTAGAACGCGCCCTCACCCTCGGCCACCGCGTAGGGGATCCCGGCGGTCTCCAGCGCCTTGCGCAGCGCCTCGGTAGCCCGGTCCCACTCGGCGGGGTCGCCGACGAACTTCTCGGGCCGGGTGGAGAGCTCCGCCTCGAACTCGGTGATGCCGAAGTTGCGCAGGACCTTGAGCACGAACTCCAGCAGGCTGGCGAGCTCCGACTCGAGCTGGTCGGGCATGCAGAAGATGTGGGCGTCGTCCTGGGTGAACCCCCGCACCCGGGTGAGGCCGTGCAGCACGCCCGAGCGCTCGAACCGGTAGACGGTGCCGAACTCGAAGAGCCTGAGGGGCAGCTCGCGGTAGCTGCGGGTGCGGGAGCCGTAGATCAGCATGTGCATCGGGCAGTTCATCGGCTTGGGGTAGTAGGTGGCCCCCTCCATCTCCATCGGCGGGTACATGCCGTCCTTGTACCAGGACAGGTGCCCGGACTTGGCGAACAGGGTGTCCTTGGCGATGTGCGGAGTCACCACGAACTCGTACCCGGCCGCCTCGTGCTCCGCCCGGGAGTAGTCCTCCATGATCTTGCGGACGAGACCGCCCCGGGGGTGGAAGACCGCCAGGCCGCCGCCGATCTCCGGCGGGAAGCTGAACAGGTCCATCTCCGGCCCCAGCTTGCGATGGTCCCGCTTCTGGGCCTCCTCGAGACGCCACAGGTACTGCTCCAGG
The DNA here is from genome assembly GCA_036259335.1 of Actinomycetota bacterium. Lineage (GTDB taxonomy): Bacteria > Actinomycetota > CADDZG01 > JAHWKV01 > JAHWKV01 > JAJCYE01. The sequence continues at coordinate 1,491 of DATABX010000043.1, read as the reverse complement.
GCCTTTGGGGACTCCCAGGCAGTCCCGTAGATCCGCTGGAGCATCGGGCGCTTCTCGTCGCCCCGCCAGTAGGCGGCGGAGCTGCGGGTGAGCTTGAACGAGCGGATGCGCCCGGTGGACGGGACGTGGGGCCCCCGGCACAGGTCGACGAACTTGTCGGCGTTGCGGTACAGCGAGACCTTGTTCCCGAGAACTCCCTGCTCGGAGGCCTCGCCGTCCATCTCGTTGATCCACTCCAGCTTGTAGGGCTGGTCGGCGAACAGCTCGGCCGCCTCGGCGAGGGAGACCTCCTCGCGGCTGAACGGCTGGTCTTCGGCGATGATCTCCGCCATGCGGGCCTCGATCCTCTCCAGGTCCTCGGGCGTGAACGGCCGGCCGATGTCGAAGTCGTAGTAGAAGCCGTCCTCGATCGGGGGCCCGCCGGCGAACTTGGCGTCCGGCCAGATCGACAGGACCGCCTGCGCCAGGACGTGGGCGGTCGAGTGGCGGAGAACCTGGCGGCCGAGGTCGTCTTTCTGCAGCAGGACCACCGCGTCGCCCTCCGGCGGGCGCGAGAGGTCAACCTGGGTTCCATCTGGGAGCATGTAAGCGACGGCGTCCTTGCGCCTTGGATCACTCATATAAGGCCATTATCCATGTCCCCCGAACTCCTCTACCTGCTGCGCCGGCAGATCCGCACCGCCGGACCGATGCGCTTCGACGAATTTATGAACCTCGTTCTGTACAGCGATCCACACGGCTACTACCGCCATCACATACCCGGCGCCGACTCCGACTACCGTACTTCGCCCTCGCTCACCCCGTGGTTCGGCCGGCTGGTAGCCGAGGATCTAAAGGCCGTCTGGGAGGAGCTTGGAGAGCCGGAGACCTTCACCGTGGCGGAGGTGGGTGCGGGCGGCGGGGATCTGGCGGCAAGCGCGGTTGACGCGGCAGAGGGGGCGTTCAAGCAGGCCCTGCGCTGGACCCTGGTCGAGCCCATCGACACCATCGCCAAGCTGCAGAGATTCCGCCTCGGCTCGTCCGACCGGTTTCGTTGGGTGGAGAGCCTGGATGCCCTGGAGCCGGTGACCGGGGTGATCGTGGCCCACGAGGTGCTCGACAACTTCCCCTTCCGCCTGTTCGAGGTCGGCGAACAGGGGCCGGTGGAGGTACGGGTCGGCGTGGCGCGCAACCACCTCACCGAGGTGAGGTTTGCGTTGGGCCAGGAAGTGGCCGACCTGGTGGGGCCGGCGCTGGAGCACCTGGAGGTCGGGGATCGGTTCGAGCTCCGTACGAACGTCGAGTCCTGGGTTGCTGGCTGCGCCCGGGCGCTGGAGCGGGGCCGCCTGCTGATCGTGGATTACGGCGAGCTGGAGCCGGAGATCTGGACCAGCCATCCCGCCGGTTCGATGGTCACCTACCGGCGAGGCCGCCTGGGCAAGGACCCGTTCGAGGACGTGGGCGACGCCGACATCACGGCGCACGTGAACTTCTCGCAACTGGGCCGGGGGG
>DATABX010000042.1:0-7717 GCA_036259335.1 Actinomycetota bacterium | reverse complement strand
CCGACGGGATCGGGGTCGCCGAGGGGGCCGGCCTGCTCGTGCTCGAGCGGCTCTCCGACGCCCAGCGCAACGGCCACGAGGTGCTCGCGCTGGTCCGTGGCAGCGCGGTCAACCAGGACGGTGCCAGCAACGGCCTCACGGCGCCGAACGGCCCGTCGCAGGAGCGGGTGATCCGCGCGGCGCTCGCCGCCGCGGGCGTCGCCGCGGCGGAGGTCGACGCGGTCGAGGCCCACGGGACGGGGACGACGCTCGGCGACCCGATCGAGGCGAAGGCCCTGCTCGCGACCTACGGCCGCGAGCGCGACAACGGTCCGCTCTGGCTCGGCTCGCTGAAGTCGAACATCGGCCACGCCCAGGGCGCCGCGGGCGTCGCCGGCGTGATCAAGATGGTCATGGCGATGCGCAACGGCGTGCTGCCCGCCACTCTCCACGCCGACCGGCGCAGCCCACACGTCGACTGGACCGCCGGTGACGTCGAGCTGCTGACCGAGTCACGCGACTGGGACCGCGCCGGCCGGCCGCGCCGCGCCGGCGTCTCGGCGTTCGGCATGAGTGGCACCAACGCCCACGTCGTGCTCGAGGAGGCGCCTCCCGCTCCGCAGGCCGAACCGGCCGCCCGGGCCGAGCAGGTCCTGACGCTGTCGGCCCGCTCCCCGGAGGCGTTGACCGAGGCCGCAATCAACCTGGCCGAGTACCTCGAGGCCCCCGAGGCCCCTCTGGCCGACGTCGCCTACACGCTGCAGACCGGCCGCAAGCCCTTCTCGCATCGCCGGGTGGTTGTGGCCACCGGCGCCGCCGACGCCGCCGCCGAGCTGAGGTCGGTTCCCAAGCCCGGCATGACCGCAGTCGCCCCCGAGTCTGCCCCCGAGGTCGTCTTCATGTTCCCCGGGCAGGGCGCCCAACACCCCCAGATGACCGCACGGATCTACACCTCCGAGCAGGTGTTCCGCACCGAGCTGGACCGGTGTGCCGAGATCCTCAGGCCGGTTCTCGGAGTTGACCTTCGCAGTTTGATCTACCCCGACTCGGCTGCCGACGCCGGGGAGGCCGCGAGCCGGCTGACCCAGACCTCGATCGCCCAGCCCGCGCTGTTTGCGGTGGAGTATGCGCTGGCCCGGCTCTGGATGAGCTGGGGAGTGCGCCCCGCCGCCTGCATCGGCCACAGCGTCGGCGAGTATGTCGCCGCCTGCCTGGCCGGGGTCTTCTCCCTGGAGGACGGCCTGAGGCTGGTTGCCCAGCGCGCCAAGATGATGAACGCGATGCCGGAAGGCGCCATGCTGGCCCTGCGCCTCAGCGAGCCGGAGGCCCAGAAGTGGACTTCGGGCGACGTGGTGCTGGCTGCGGCCAACGGCCCCGCGCTGTCGGTGCTCTCCGGGCCGGTCGACCAGATCGAGCAGGTCCAGCGCCGGGCCGAACAAGCCCAGGTTGCCGCGATCCGGCTGAAGACCTCCCACGCTTTCCACTCACCGATGATGGAACCGATGCTGAAGGAGTTCCGGCAGTTCGTCGCCAGCCTGGAGCTGCACAAGCCGGAGCTGCCGTACGTCTCCAACCTGACCGGCACCTGGATCGAAGCTTCGCAGGCCACCGACCCGGGCTACTGGACCGAGCACCTGCGCCGGCCGGTGCGGTTCGCGCAGGGCATCGACCTGCTGCTGTCCGGGGAACGGGTCCTGTTGGAGGTGGGACCCGGCCGGAACCTGACCACGCTGGCTACCTCCAACCCGTCGTGCACCGCCGGAAGGGTCGTGACGTCGCTCGGCGACCCCCGCTCGGCGCCGGTGGAGGAGAGCCTGCTGCAGAAGGCGGTAGGGCAGATGTGGCTCGCCGGGGTCCCGGTCGACTGGGAAGCCCTGCACCGGCCCCGCCGGGGGCGGCGGGTGGCGCTTCCGACCTACCCGTTCCAGCGCCAGCGGTACTGGACCCTGGACGACCAGGCGGAGGGCGCCGGGATGTCGCCCGCCTGGGGGATCCAGAAGGATCCGGCAGCCTGGTACTACGCACCCTCCTGGAAGCGGGTGCCGGCGCGGGCCGGAAAGCCGGCCGAGGGCGTGTGGCTGGTGTTCGACGGCACCGACGGCACCGCAGGCGGGCTGGCCACTTCGGCCGAAGCCGAGGGGGCGACGGTCGCGGTCGTGACCCCGTCGGCTTCCTACGAGGCGCTGGGCGGGTGCCGTTACCGGATCGACCCGATGGCGGCGGACGACTACGTCAAGGTGTTGAAGGACCTGGCGGCCCAGGACCTGGTCCCGGACCGGATAGCCCACCTGTGGGGCCTGACGAACCGGGGCGACGCCGCCTCGATCAGCAGCGGCCGGACCGGTTTCTTCAGCCTGCTGTACCTGGCGCAGGGCCTGGGCAAGGTGGGTGTCACCTCGCCGGTGAAGATCGTGGTGGTAACCGACGGTGCACACTCGGTCATCGGGGATGAGAAGGTCACCGCCGAGAAGCTTTTGATCCAGGGTCCCTGCCGGGTGCTGCCGCAGGAGATCCGCAACCTGTCCTGCGTCCACGTCGACCTCAGCCTCCCGGAGAGCGGGCAGGACGACGGACTCGTGGAGCAGCTCGTCCGGGAGGTCGCCTCCGACGCCGAGGAGACCGTCGTGGCGCTGCGCGGCGGACGCCGGTGGAGCCAGACCTTCGAGCCGGTCCGCCTGGAGGAGCCCGAGGCGGGGGTGCGCCGGCTCACCGACCGGGGCGTCTACCTCGTCACCGGCGGCCTGGGCGGGATCGGCCTGGTTCTCGGCAAGTGGCTGGCGCAGACCGTGTCGGCCCGGCTGGTGCTCACCGCCCGGACCGAGCTGCCGGACCGTAGTCAGTGGCAGAGCTGGCTCGACGCCCACCCGGAACAGGAGCCGGTGGGGCGGGGGATCCGCCGGGTGCTGGAGCTGGAGGAGGCGGGCGCCGAGGTGCTGGTCCTGGCCGCCGACGCCGCCGACGAGGCCCAGATGCGCCGGGCGGTGGAGACGGCAGTTGCCCGCTTCGGCCCGATCAACGGCGCAATCCACGCCGCCGGGGTCGCCGGCGGGGGGATCGTCCAGCTAAAGACCATGGAAGCCGCCGACCGGGTCCTGCGGCCGAAGGTCGACGGCACGCGGGTGCTGTTCGGCGCCCTGAGGGACCAGCCGCTGGACTTCGTCGCCCTGTGCTCCTCGATGAGCTCGGTGCTCGGCGGCTTCGGCCAGGTCGACTACTCCTCGGCCAACGCCTTCCTCGACGCGATCGCTTGGGAGAACCGCACCTCCGGCGGGCCGTACACGATATCCATCAACTGGAACGCCTGGCGCGAGGTCGGCATGGCGGTGGAGACCGAGCTACCGGAGACCCTGCGCAACCTCGGGGGCCAGTTCGGCCTCACCGACGGGGTGCTCAACCGGGAGGGGGTCGACGCCTTCTGCCGGATCCTCGACCGCTGGGAGGAGCCGCAGGTGGCGGTTTCGCTTACCGACCTGCCCGACTTCATGAAGCGCCGGTGGCAGGCGCCCGAGGACGTGGCGGCCCGCAACCTCGGACCGGTCAGCATTCAGCCCCGCCCGGACCTCCGCAACCCCTACGAGGAGCCGGAGTCCGATACCGAGAAACGGGTTTCGGCCATCTGGCAGGAGGTCTTCGGTTACAAGCAGATCGGCCGCACCGACGACTTCTTCGAGCTGGGCGGCCACTCGCTGCTGGCGGTCCAGCTGCTTCGCCCGCTCCAGGACGCCTTCGACCTGACGCTGGCCCTGCCGGCGCTGTTCGAGAACTCGACGGTCGAGGCGCTGGCCAAGTACATCGACTCCGCGATGTGGGCCCGCATCGGCGTGCCCGGACAACGAGACGGCGGCGACGACGGTCGTGAAGAAATCACCCTGTGAGATTCGGGCGGCGTCCGCATAGGTCTTCCGGCGTAACCGCAGGGTTGTAGCCGTGCCGGCGATCGACCAGCTTCTGCAGGATCTCCGCCGGCTCGACGTCAAGCTCTGGCTCGACGGCGACAGCCTGCGGGTCAGCGCGCCCTCCGGCGTGCTGACCCACGAGCTCCAGCTCAAGCTGAAGGAGAGCAAGCCCGAGCTGGTGACCTTCCTGCGCGGCGCCCGGCGATCCGCTGCGGCCAGCCTGCCCCGGGTGCGGCCGATGCCCCGGGAGGGGAGGATTCCGCTGTCCTTCGCCCAGGAGGGCGCCTGGTTCATCGACCGGCTGCAGCCGGGCGTCACCTTCAACATCGCCCTGTCGGCGCGGCTGTCCGGCCCGGTGGACCTGCCGCTCATGGAGCGGTGCCTGAACGAGATCGTTCGCCGCCACGAGGCGCTCCGCACCACCTTCGCCGTCTCCGAGGGCCGGCCCTACCAGGTGGTCAATCCGCCGGCGCCGGTCCCGGTCACGGTCGTCGATCTGGAGCGCCCCACCCCGGACGAGACGGAGGCCGAGCTGCTCAGCCTGTTCGTGGCGGTGAGCAAGACCCCGTTCGACATGGAGAGGGGACCGCTGCTGCGCCTGACGATCGCACGGATGGGTCCCGACGACCACGCAATCCTGATCGCGATCCACCACTCGATCTTCGACGGGTGGTCGGTGAACATCATCGCCGGCGAGATGTCCCGGCTTTACGAAGCCGGTGTCACCGGGGTACCCGCCGACCTCCCGCCGGTGCCTCTGCAGTTCGCCGACTACGCCCTGTGGCAGAGGCAGGAGCTGAGCGGCGACCTGTACGCCGAGCAGCTGGAGTACTGGAAACGCACGCTTGCCGGGTTCACCCCCGACCTCCAGCTCGCCCTGGACCGGGCGGAGTCGAGCACCGAGCTGTTCGTCGGAGACGCCCTGTCGCTGGAGATGTCCCCGGCGCTCGGCCGCAAGCTGCGCGAGCTGGCCCAGCAGGAGGGGCTGACGATCTTCATGCTCCTGCTGGCCGCCTTCAAGGTGCTCCTTATGCGCTACGGCGGGCAGGAGGACATCGTGATCGGCACGCCGATCGCCAACCGCAGCCAGGAGGAGATGTCCGGCGTGGTCGGGTTCTTCGTCAACATGCTCGCCCTTCGAAGCGACCTTTCGGGCAACCCGACCTTCCAGGAGATGCTGCAGCGGGAGAAGCAGGCGTGCCTGGGGGCCTACGGGAACCAGGAGCTGCCGTTCGGTCTGATCGTGCAGGAGCTGGTGCCCGACCGCAACGTCGCCAACTCGCCGCTGTTCCAGGCGCAGTTCTCCATGCAGGAGTCGCCGGGCAGCATCCTGGAGATGCCGGGGGTCAGCATCAAGCCGCTGTTCAACTTCTCCGAGAGGTTCGAGGGCCTGAACCGGATGCTGGCCTACGCCCTGCCGGCATTCGACCCGCTGTCGATGTGGATCATCGAGGCCCCGACCTCGTTCGGGGCTACCCTGCACTACCGGGCCGACCTGTTCAACGCCGACACCATCCGCCGGATGCTGAACCACTACCGCGCGATCCTCGAGGCCGGCGTGGCGGATCCCAACGTCCGGATCGGCGACATCCCGCTGCTTTCCGAAGGCGAGCGGATGGAGATCCTCGGCGAGTACGCGGTCGAGGGGCCGGCGATCCCCTCGGCGGCACTGGTGACCGACCTCTTCGAGGGCCACGCCGCCCGCAGCCCCGAAGCGCCCGCGGTGATCGTGCCGCCGACGGAGGACAACGAGTACGTCGAGACCACGGTCTCCTACGGTGAGCTGAACCGGCGGGCCAACCGGCTGGCGCGCCACCTGCTCGCGCTCGGCCTGCAGCCCGAGGAGCGGGTGGGCATCGCCATGAGCCGGTCGGTGGAGATGTTCGTGGCGGTGTGGGCGGTGCTCAAGGCCGGAGGAGCGTTCGTCCCGCTCGACCACTCCCACGGGCGGGACCGCCTGGACTACATGGTTTCCGAGGCCCGCATCGCGGTGCTGCTCACCGAGACCGGCATCTTCGCCGCCTCGGCCGCCGGCCTGAAGGTGGTGGAGGTCGATGCGGCCGCGGACGAGATCTCCGCCCACGCCGACGGCAACCTCCAGACGTCGATCGACCCGGCACAGCTGGCCTACGTCGTCTACACCTCCGGCTCCACCGGCCGGCCGAAGGGCGTGATGGTCTCGCACGCCAGCGTGGCGGCCGCCTACCGGGGCTGGGAACAGGCCTACGACCTGCCGTCGCACCGCACCCACCTGCAGATGGCCAACTTCGCCTTCGACGTCTTCGTCGGAGACCTCGTCCGGAGCCTGTGCTCGGGAGCCCGGCTGGTGTTGTGCCCGCGGGACACGCTGCTGATCCCCGACCGGCTGTTCGCACTGCTGCGCTCCTACGACGTCGACTGCGCCGAGTTCGTCCCGGCGGTGATCCGCTCGCTGCTGCTGTACCTGAACGACCACAACGAGCAACTCGACTTCCTGAAGCTGATCGCCGTCGGTTCGGACCGCTGGTCGCCGTCGGAGTACGCCCAGCTGCGGATGGCGGCGGGGGAGGGCGTCCGGGTGGTGAACTCCTACGGCGTGGCCGAGGCGACCGTCGACAGCTCGTTCTACACCGAGCACCGGCTCGGCCGGTCGGGCGACCCGGTCCTGCCGATCGGCCGTCCGTTCCCCGGAACCGAGCTTTACGTCCTGGTCCCGCGGCTGCAGCCGAGTCCGGTGGGGGTGCCCGGCGAGCTCTACCTGGGAGGCACCGGCGTGGCCCGGGGGTACTTCGGCCGGCCGCAGCTGACCGCCGAGCGCTTCGTGCCGCACCCGTTCAGCGACATTCCCGGCGCCCGGTTGTACCGGACCGGAGACCGGGCCAGGTGGAGGTCCGACCGCCAGCTCGAGCTGTTGGGCCGGGTGGACGAGCAGATCAAGATCCGGGGTTTCCGGATCGAGCCCGGCGAGGTCGAGGCGGTGCTGATGGAGGAGCCGGGGATCGAGCAGGCCCTGGTCGTGGCCCGGCAGGAGGAGGGGGCGGAGAAGCAGCTGGTCGCCTACCTGGTCCCCGAGCCGGGCAGCGACCTCGTAACCGGCCAGGACCCGGCCCAGCAGGCCGGCCTGCGGTCGCGCCTCAAGTCCCGGCTGCCCGACTACATGGTGCCCTCGTTCTTCGTCGTGCTGGATGCGCTGCCGCTCACCCCCAACGGCAAGATCAACCACCGGGCGCTTCCTGCGCCGGGCCGTGAGGGGACCCGCACCGAAGAGCTGATACCCCCCCAAACCCCCACCGAGGACGCCCTGGCGGTGATCTGGAAGCGGGTGCTGGGGGTCGAGAACCTGGGCACCAACAGCGACTTCTTCGCTCTCGGCGGCCACTCGCTGAAGGCCAGCGAGATCGTCTACCGCATCCGCGAGAGCATGGGCGTCGAGCTGCCGCTGCGCACGATCTTCGAGTCCCCGACCATCAGCGGGCTGGCGCGGGCCATCGAGACCGCGGTCGCTCCGGAGCTGGCCCTGCCGCCGATCGAGCCGCAGCCCAGGGACGGGCCGGTGCCGCTGGCCTACGCCCAGGAGGGGGCGTGGTTCATCGACCAGCTCCAGCCCGGCGTGCCGTTCAACATCCCGCTGCCCTGGCACCTGCGGGGCGAGCTGGACCTCGATCTGCTCGCCCGCGCGCTGGACCGGGTGATCGACCGGCACGAAATCCTGAGGACCACCTTCGCGTCCGAGGACGGCCAGCCTCACCAGGTGATCGCTCCGTCGATCCCCACGCCCATGACGGTCGTCGACCTGCGCAGCAAGCCGGAGGAGGTCAAGACCCGGGAGCTGATCAACCTGCTGATCGACGCTGCCGGGCGCT
>DATABX010000041.1:0-3588 GCA_036259335.1 Actinomycetota bacterium | reverse complement strand
CCGGGACGAGGTGCGCCTGGAGCCGGCCAACCACCACGACGCCGTGGTCCCCATGGCGAGCGCCATCGGGCCGACGGCTCCGATGTTGGTGGTGGAGAACGAGGCCGGGGGCACCCGGGCCTTCTCGAGCATGAACCAGGGGCCAGGCGAGGTGCCGTGGTTCGGCCGGGAGACGCCGGCCGCGGTCGAGAGGCTGGTTCTGCTGAGGGAGGTGGCCGGCCCCCTGATCGCCGAGTGCCTGCGCCAGGTCGACCCGATCGACATCTTCACCCTTGCCTCTCAGGGGCTCCAGATGGGCGACGAGATGCACATGCGCAGCCAGGCGACCACGAACCTTTTGATCAGGTCGCTGCTTCCCCAGCTGATGGGTCTCGAGAATCCGAGGAGCGTGGAGCTCGGCCGCTTCCTTGCATCCAACCACCTGTTCTTTTTGAACCTGGCGATGGCAGCCGCCAAGTCGCTCATGCTGTGGGCGGAGAAGGTCGAGGGGTCCAGCGTGGTGACCACGATGTCCCGCAACGGCGCGACCTACGGCGTGAAGCTCGCCGGAAGCGACAAATGGTTCATCACCGACTCTCCGCCGGTCGGAAAGGCCATCTACTACGCCGACTACGGCCCCGAGGATGGGGCGCCCGACATCGGCGACAGTGCGGTGCTCGAGCTGTGCGGCCTGGGCGGCGCCGCAGCCGCCGCCTCGCCCGCTGTGGCGGCGTTCGTGGGAGGCACCATGAACGACGCCATCGCCCTCACCGAGGACATGGACCGGGTGTGTGTCGCCCGCAGCACCCGGTTCAAGCTGCCGGTCCTGGAGTTCCGCGGCACGCCGATCGGGGTCGACGTTCGAAAGGTGGTCGAGCTGGGGATCACCCCCAAGGTGAACACCGGCATCCTGCACGCCCGGGACGGCAGCGGCCAGGTGGGCGCCGGGGTGGCCGAAGCGCCGATCGCCTGCTTCAAAGAAGCGCTGCTGGACCTGGACCGCCGGCTGAACGGGTAGATGGCCGCCCGCCTGGAGCTGGGGCTCGGGGCACAGCAGGTACTGAGCCTGCCCGGCACCGGCCGGGTAGCCGGGGTGTACTCGAAGGCCGCCTACCTCAAGCTGCCGGCCGGCCTGACAGCGCTGACGACATTCGACGTTCCCTCCGGGCCGGTTCACGCCCGGACGGCCGCCCGGCTCGCCGGCCTGCAGGTCGACGACCGGGTGGTCCTGACGGCCTCCCTCCTCCAGGCCGGTCCGGTCCTGTTGGACCTCGCCGGTGCGGCCGTCTGGCGGGGCCCGGTCCCGGCTCCCGAACAGCTGGAACGCTGCCGCGGCCCGGCGGTCGCCCTGTTGACCAGGGCCCCCGGTTCGGCGCTCGATCCGGCACTGGTCGGACCGGCCGGGGCTCTGTTGGAGCGCGGGCACCTGGAAAAGGTGGCGGCGTTGCTGGGCGGCGTGGGGCCCGGTCTGACCCCGGCCGGAGACGACTGCCTGGCCGGCATCCTGCTGACCGCGAGCATCGGTTGCCCGGATCAGGCGCAGCGGCTGAGCGAGGTGGCGGCGAGCGTTTCGACCAACGACATCTCCCGCACCTTCCTCCACTGGGCCGCCCGCGGGCAGAGCATCGCCCCGGTCCACCGGTTCCTCGTGACTGCCGCGGCAGGCGATCTGGAGGGTGCCGGTCGGGCACTCGACGATCTAACCCGGTTCGGTCACAGCTCCGGCGCCGACCTGGCCCTGGGACTTCACCTGGGGCTGCGACATTTCCAACTCACCGGGGAGACCGAGCGCCGCGTCGAATCCACGACCGCTGGTTGGTAGAAAGTACTGGCGTATCGCGGGCCGCCGCCCAATAATGCGTGCCATGAACAACCGCAACCTCGCGCTGATCGCTGCAGTCCTGGCCGTGCTCTTCCTCGTGCTGAACTTCACGATGGACGCCGGGACTGTCTTTCTGATCCTCGCAGTCCTCTCGGGCGTCGCAGCCGCCTACCTGTTCACCAAGACCCAGGACAGGGCGTAACCCGGGACATCGACGGAGTCACCGCCTCGGTCCCCGGGGGACTCGAGGGCGAACAACCTCGTCGGTCAGACCTCAGCAGCTGTGCCCGTCGTGGTCGTGGTCGTGGTGGTGGTGATCATGCTCGTCGTGCCGGTGGTCGTGGCCGTGCGGCCGGGCGGCGAACGCCACCGTCCGCTCCCGGTGTTCGCCGGCCGGCACCAGACCCTGGTTGTCCAGGACCCGCTCCAGGGCGGTTAGCCAGCACCGGTAGTAGCTCCACTCCTCGTCCGCCGGGTGCTCCCGCTCCCAGTCCGAGATGGTTTGGATCAGCTGCTTGCGGAAGTCCTCCCACTCCAGCTTCCCCCCGGCGTTGAGCGCCAGCGCCAGGCCGAACGCCCGGCTCTCCCAGGGAGCGCTGAAGACAAGCTCGCCGTTGCTCCGGGGCGGCGCCGCCGGCCCGTCCACATCCAGAACCGCTGCCAGAGAGGTGGCCACCTCAAGCCTCCGGGGCGGAGACGTGTGCCACGCCCACCATCGCGTCGCGGGTCACCAGGCCGGCCAGCTCCTCCTCCGACATGTTCTCGGTGCCCGGAGGCCGCTGCGGCAGGACCAGGTACCGCACCTCCGAGCTGGAGTCCCAGACGTTGATGTCGACGCTGTCGTCGAGCTCCAACCCCATCTCGGCCAGCAGCGCCCGGGGCTCCCGCACCATCCGGGAGCGGTACGCCGGGTCCTTGTACCAGATCGGCGGCAAGCCGAGCACCGGCCACGGGTAGCAGGAACACAGGGTGCACACGATCACGTGGTGGGTGTCGGCGGTGTTCTCCTTGACCACGATGTGCTCGCCCTGCGGCCCCTTGAAGCCCATCTCGGCGATCGACCCGGTACCGTCCTCCAGCAGGCGGGCCTTGTACTCGGGGTCGACCCAGGCCTTGGCCACCACCTTTGCGCCGTTCATCGGGCCGATGTCCTGCTCGTACATCTTGATGTAGGTGTCCATGACCTTCGGATCGACGAGGTTGCGCTCGACGAGAATCGACTCCAGCGCCTCGGTGCGAAGCTCGACGGGCAGGCGGGTTGCTTCGGTCTCGAAAGTCATTACTTGTCCTCCTCGATATAGGACTCGTAGAGATCGAAGTTCACGGTGAACTTCTCCGCTTCCGGTCCCCAGATGTCGTGAGAGTCGAACGACACGTTGTACACGTGCTGGGGGTTCTCTCCCAGAAAGTGTGCGTTCGTGTCGGGCAGTACCTGCGCCGGGTGCAGCGCCCGGACGGTCCCGGAGTGGCCCCGAACGTACCCGGCCAGCCGGGTGTGGCCGGCCGGCGAGATGTTGCGCGCCCGCACCCGGTCCCCCACCTTGTATTTGGGCGGGTCGTCGATTTGGCGAATCGATCCGGCGGCCGTCGGCTTGTAGTCCGGCTTGTTCGGCTCGGGGGCCGGGGGCTCCTCGACGTCCTCGCCCTGCATCTTCCGGACCCGCGCTTCGACCGCGTCGGGGGCGATGATCGCGCTGTCTACGAGCAACCCCTCGGCGCAGTTGAGCCATCGGCCGTAGTAGCCGTCGAGCAGGTAGTCGAGCGGGTGCTGGCGCTCGAGCGCCAGC
>DATABX010000040.1:0-1613 GCA_036259335.1 Actinomycetota bacterium | reverse complement strand
TTGGTGGTCGAGGACGACAGGATCACCTCGCTGAGCACGACCGATGACCTACCCCGCATCCTGGACGCCCTTCAGGCCCAGCACCAGCCGGTCGTTGAAGTCGGCAGGGTGATAGAGCCCGTCACCGTCGGCGATGAGGGTGTCGGTGACCGCGCAGAGGTCGAGAAGCTGATACCAGTCGGCGTTGTTGCGGGCCAGCCGGGATACTTCGATGCCCAGGATGATCCCGACCTTGCCCAGCCCGACGTCGGCCACGAGGTTCTTGAAACCCTCCCGGCACGTTGCCTCCGCCCCCGAACGGCCCAGGTCCTCGTCGATGACCACCACCTGGGGCGGCGACCACCCCAGGGCCTGGGCTCGGAAGGCCAGCTCGTATTGACGCTCGAGGCTCTCGGTGTGCTCGCGCACCTGGGTCAGCGTCGACTGGCGGACATAGACATAGGCGTCCCGGCCGAGATGGCTGGGGGCCACCTTCGAGCCGAGCTCAATGCTCAGCGGCATCGGCCACCTCCTCCTCCACGACGCCGTTGGCGATCATCCGGGCCAGCAGCGACATGACCGCCGTCTGGGCGTCGTCGGGCAGAGCGAACCACCGCTCCACCGGTGTCGAGGCCAGCTCCGGCATGACCAGAGCCAGCTGGATGGGCGCGGCTATTCTGAGCCTCCGCAAAGGGCTCACCTCCCGGTTCGTTGGCGCGTTCAGGGTTGGCTGAGCCTATTTGCGCGTTTGGGCACCTTTCCGGGAACGGCGGACCGGGCCGAGGGTGTCCAGGAGCTGCCGAAGCCGGCGCACGCCTTCCACTGACAAGGTCGAGGTGATCGCCTCGGCCGGGCTCGAACCCAGCACGTTGGTGGCTGTGGCGGGGATCGTGCCCGGTGACCCGTCCGGCAGGACGACCACCAGGAGCAGCTCGCCGTCCCACCGCTTGAAGCCGTTTGCGACCAGCACCCGTCCGAACAACGGGTGGACCGGCGAGGTCACCCGCACCTCGCACGGGAGAAGCCGTCGGAGATGTTGCAGTCTGTCGCTGTCCCGCCGGGCACGGGCAAGACCCACCTCGCTATCGGCTTGTCCATCCGTGCCTGCCAGGCCGGCCACCGGACCCTGTTCGCGACCGCGGCGGAGTGGGTGGACCGCCTGGCCCTCGCACACTCTGCGGGGCGGCTGCACGAGGAGCTGCGCCGTCTCGGCCGCTACCCGCTCATCGTCGTCGACGAGGTCGGCTACATCCCCTTCGAGGCCGAGGCGGCCAACCTGTTCTTCCAGCTGGTGTCGGCCAGATACGAGCGGGCGTCGGTGATCGTCACCTCCAACAAGCCCTTCGGACGATGGGGCGAGGTGTTCGGCGACGCCGTGGTCGCCGCCGCCATGATCGACCGCCTCGTCCACCACGCCGAGGTCGTCAGCCTCAAGGGCGACAGCTACCGACTCAAGGATGGCGATCTCGGGAGGGTGCCTACCGACGACGGAGCGTGACCGTGGTCCCGGGCAGAGGGGTCAATTTTCATCTGCCGCAAGGGGGTCAATTTTCGGCCGCCGTTGACATGTGGTCCACCTGATCTGTCCCCCTAACAGTGGACCGGGGTTGCAAGAGTCGGGCGGCGCTGGTGTC
>DATABX010000039.1:0-4092 GCA_036259335.1 Actinomycetota bacterium | reverse complement strand
CCCCGGGATGGAGAGGAGCAGCGCCACGGACGCGCCGAGCGCTACACGAGCCAGCCGGTTCATCGAATCTCCTTGAATGTGGGCTGGCTGCTCGGGGGGCAAAGGCTGTGCCCGGGCTGAATCGCTACCGCGACGTGCCGGGACGGAGGGCAGCATTGCAGAACACGGATCCCACCGCATTCTCCGGCTCTTAAACCCGGCGTTCGCATCCTAAGGACGCAGAGCCACCTCCCGGCTCGCCCTGCGAATCGCCTCTACGATCGCCTGCGGCTGCTCCTCGTATACATGAAGGCCCGCGCCCGGGACGCTGTCGATCGCGAAGGAGGCCAGTCCCCGGCGCAGTGCGCCCAGTTGGCGGTCTGGAATGCCCCCATCGTGCCGGGCCGTCCCGAGGACCAGACGCACCGGGCATCGCACCTCGCCCAGCCGAGGGATCAGGCGCTCGGGCTCACGGGCCTCCGACATGCTGAGATACGCCTTCAACGTCCCGTCCAGGTCCGCCCGGGCGCCGGCCGTGTAGGCGTCCACGACCTCCTCCGTGACCCAGGTGGTGTCACCCGACGTAGCGATGAGGTTGTCACGGATCTTCCCGCGTACCTTCTTGGCGCCACCCATCCACTTGATCCATGGGACGTACTGCATCGCCCGGCGGAACCCCCGGCTCGTCGCCGCCTCCGCCGGCCCGCCATCGAGCGAGACGACGGCTTTGACCAGCTCAGGACGCCGATAGGCCAGCCGCAGGGCCATCGAGGCGCCCGTCGAGTGGGCCACGAGGATGGCGGGACCCGGTGCCATCCTGTGCATCACGGTGGCTATGCGGTCTGCCCGGCTGGTGAGCGAGTAATCGGATTTTTCGGGTCGGGCTGAGGTCCCGATCCCGAGCGGCTCGATGACGATTGCCTGGTACCCGGCCTCCGGGAGTCGGGCCAGGAGGTGCCGATAGCTGAAGGCCGACCCGAAGAGACCGGGGATCAGGACGACCGGCTCCCCATGCCCCGCCACTGTGACCTGGAGCGACTCGGCGGGAGAAAGGCGCACGTAGAGCTGCCGGACGGGACCCCCGTCCGGCACGATCTCCCGCTGGCTATCCGGCCAGTAAGCGGCGACCAGCGCCGCCACGAGGAGCTGAAGAGGTGCGGCGGTCATGCAGGCTCCTCGTGACGTGTACGCTTACGGCTGATCGCGGGCAGGTCTGATTACAGTACCGCCGGAATTCGACCTCCTCAAGAAGGAACCGCGACAGTTCAAGGCGTGTAGAGCTCGCTCACATTGGCCGTGCCCGGGCTCGGGCCATGCAGACCGCCGACCGCAAGGAGGCGGGGCTTGCCATCGATCACAACCCGGACGAGGGCGTCGTGATTCCACGCCGGCGCGGCGATGGCGGTCCACCGGTTCCTGCCGGGATCGTAGACATACGCGTTGGACCCGGCGATGACGTACAACTTGCCTTGCAGGGCCGTCCCGATCGCGCGGCCTGGAGTCGGGATCGGTGCCAAGGTCTTCCACGTGTTGCTCGCCGGGTCATACACGTCGAGATCGGCCACCGGCTGGGTGCCGTTGAAGCCTCCCACCACATAGAACTTGCCGCCGATGACTCCGCCCGCGCCGGCCCGGTGAAAGTGGGGCGCGGACTTCCGGGCTCCCCACTTGTTCTGAGCGGGATCGTACCGGTAGAGCCGACGGATGGGCTCCTGTTCGCAGGAGCCGGGCTGGGGCCAGCGATCCCCGCCGCACACTCCAGGAAGCACGTAGAGCTTGTCGCCGATGACGCCGGTGATTCCCTCGGCGGTTGCCTTCGGCATATCGGCTCTCTGGATCAGGCTGCGTGCGACGGGGTCCCAGGCCCAGACCGCTCGCGAAGTCTCCTCCACCCCGCCGTCTTCCCCCAGGTAGCCGCCCGACAGGTATAGCTTGCCGCCGATGGTGCCCACCCCGTTGGCTTCATAGACGAACACTTCGGGCATCTCGAGCTTCCAGACATCCGTCGCCGTGTTGTAGCGCCCGATGCGCCACCCGGTGCCCCCCTCGTCGTTGAGGCCCCCGAAAGTGAACACGAACGACTTGTTGGCCGAGTTGGTGAAGACCCCGGCGGAGAGCCCCCCCACCGCATCGAAGGGATGGGGGCCCAGCTCCGTCCAGGTGTTCGAGGCCACGGCCGGCAGGGAGGCCGGCGCCGCGGCTCCGGGCCCCGTGGGAGACTGCTCTTCGGTGCAGGCCGCCGCGAGCAGGAGGCCGGTCGGGAATGTGAGCTTCCATCGCATGGGGATACGGCTCCAATTAGGGTGAGCCATGTGTGGCGCCCGGACGTCAAGCCGATCTCAAGAAGAGCAATCCTGATGCGGCGACGCGCTGCAGGGTCACCGGTGGTGACCAGGCGCCGCGCAGCTTCATTTGTACCCCCGCCGAGCCCCGGCTAGATTCCCCCGCAAATGAGCCAGATCACAGTCGAGAAGACCGCCGAGGATTCCGCCTCCAAATCGCTCCGGGTGACCGTCCCGGTGGACCGCGTCCGGGAGGCCGAGGCCAAGGCCGTCAAGTACTACGCCAAGCGCGCCCGGCTCCCGGGCTTCCGGCCCGGTAAGGCACCGGAAGCGGTCGTCCGGAAGCGCTTCAACGACGCCATCCGGCAGACCATGCTGGAGGAGCTGCTCCGGGAGAGCTGGGAGACCGCCAAGACCTCCGAGTCGCTCAAGCCCATCGCGGATCCCGCCGTCCGCAACCTCAAGTTCGAGGAGGGGAGCCCGATCGAGTTCGACCTGCTGGTGGAGGTCCGGCCCGAGATCAAGCTCGAGCGGCTGGGCGGCTTCCGGCTGGAGCGCAGGGTGGTCCCGGTCCCCGAGACCGCCGTGGACGAGCGGCTCGCCTCCTTCCAGGAGGCCAAGGCGGCCTGGATCCCCGTTACCGGCGAGAAGCCCGCGCCGGGCCAGATGGTGCGGGTCGAGGTGGCCCCGATCGAGGAGGGCGGCGCCGGCACCGCGCAGCCCTACGACCTGGTGTTGGGGCAGAACCAGGCGATCCCGGACGTGGAGGAGCGGATCATGGGGCTCCTCCCGGGCGAGACGGTGGAGACCGAGGTTCGCTTCCCCGACGATCACCCGGACGAGAGTCGCCGGGGACAGAGCCGGCGGGTGCGGATCGCGCTCCACGAGGTCAAGCGTCAGGAGGTGCCGCCGCTCGACGACGCCTTCGCCCGCGAGGTGGGGGACTTCGAGAGCCTCGACGCCCTTCGGGCGGCCGTCCGCCATGACCTGGAGCGCGAGGCGGAGCGCGACGCCGACGCCCAGGTGCGTCAGGCCCTCCTGGCCCAGGTGGTCGACGCCAACGGCATCACGGCGCCCGAGTCCCTGGTGCACCGGCTGATGCACGGCTACGCCGAGATGTATCGGGTCCCACCGGAGCAGCTCCCCGCCTTCGAGCAGCAGTTCCACGAGATCGCCGAGACGCAGGTCAAGCGGGACCTGGTGCTGGACGCCGTCGTCGAGCAGCAGGGGCTCCGCGCCACCGAGGCGGAGATCGATGCCCGGATCGCCGCCATGGCCGACGCGCGCGGGGTCTCGGCCGGGGAGCTCTACGCCTCGCTCCAGAAGTCGAACCGCCTCGCCGAGCTCGAGCGCGGGCTCACCGAGGAGAAGGCGTACCAGTTCCTGCTCGGGCAATCCACTGTCGAAGAGGCGACATCCTGACGATGGCTACGCTCTATCCGCCCTACATCATCGAGCGCTCCAGCCGGGGCGAGCGGACCTACGACATCTTCTCGCGGCTGCTGATGGACCGGATCGTGTTCCTCGGCGCGCCGATCAACGACGACGTCTCCAACATCATCATCGCCCAGCTGCTGTTCCTCGAGGCGGACAATCCCGACAAGGACATCTACCTCTACATCAACTCCCCGGGCGGCATCGTGTCGGCGGGCATGGCGATCTACGATACGATGCAGCACCTCAGGGCGCCGGTGAACACGATCTGCATGGGGATGGCCGCCTCGATGGGCTCGTTCCTGCTGGCGGCCGGCACCAAGGGCCGGCGGAGCGCGCTGCCCCACTCGCGGATCATGATTCACCAGCCCTCCGGCGGCGCGCAGGGCACCGCGGC
>DATABX010000038.1:0-2911 GCA_036259335.1 Actinomycetota bacterium | reverse complement strand
AGGTCGGCCAGCTGAACGCGGTCGGGCTGCGGAACGCGGTGGCGGACCTGGAGAAGCTGACGGCAGACCTTATGCGCCCGTCGATCTACGCGATGCTGCGCTACGCCACCGACACCGCCGACCCGGCCCGCGGCGCCCTTCGCCAGCGCATGCTGGAGATGTCGACGGTCCTGTCGTCGGAGACGCTGTTCTTCGTCCTGGAGTGGGTTGCCGTCGACGACGAGCGGGCCGAGCGGCTGCTGAACGACCCGGACCTTGCCCAGTACCGCCACCACCTGAAGGCGGAGCGCCGGTACAAGCCTTACGTGCTGTCCGAGCCGGAGGAGCGCATCCTCGCCGAGAAGGCGGCCACCAGCGAAAGCGCCTGGGCCCGCCTGTTCGAGGAGTTGACCGCCGAGATCCGGCCGGTGGTCGAGGGCCAGGAGCTGGTGTGGGAGCACGCGATGTCGCTGCTGCAGCAGCCGGACCGTGAGACCCGCCGCAAGGCGGCAGAGGCCATCACCGCGGCGCTCGAGCCGGGCCTGCGCACCCGCAACTTCATCCTGAACACCGTTCTGCTGGACCACGCCACGAACGACCGGCTTCACGGCTACCCGACGTGGCTGTCGTCGATGAACCTGTACAACGAGACCTCCGACGAGGCGGTCAATGCCCTGGTCGACGCGGTTAGCAGGCGCTACGACATCCCCCGCCGCTACTACGCCCTGAAGGCCAAGCTGCTCGGCCTGGACAAGCTGGCCGACTACGACCGGATGGCGCCGATCAGCGCCGACCCGACCTTCGTCCCGTGGGACGAGGCGAAGGAGCTGGTGGTCGGGGCCTACAGCTCGTTCTCCCCCGAGGCGGGGAGCATCATCAGCGAGTTCTTCGACAAGCGATGGATCCACGCCGCCCAGGCGCCGACCAAGATGACCGGGGCCTTTTGCATGACCACCATCCCGAACTGCCACCCCTACGTGCTGATGAGCTACACCGGCGAAAGGCGTTCGGTGCTGACGCTGGCGCACGAGCTGGGGCACGGCCTGCACGGCTACCTGGCGGGCGAGCAGTCGCTGTTCAACGCCGAGACCCCGCTGACCCTGGCCGAGACCGCGTCGGTGTTCGGCGAGGCACTCACCTTCGGCAAGCTGCTGGCGGCGGAGCCGGACCCCAAGCGCCGGCTCGACCTGCTGGTCGGGCGGCTGGACGACTCGGTGGCCACCGTTTTCCGCCAGATCGCCTTCAACCGGTTCGAGGACGCCATCCACAACGCCCGCCGGGAGCACGGCGAGCTGGCCCCCGAGGACATCTCGGGATACTGGCTGAAGACCCAACGGGAGGTGCTCGGCGACGCGGTGGAGATCACCGACGGCTACAAGATCTGGTGGAGCTACATCCCCCACTTCATCCGCACCCCCGGCTACGTCTACGCCTACGCCTTCGGCTTTCTGTTTTCCCTGGCGATTTACCAGCGCTACCTGAAGGAGGGCGACGCGCTGATCAAGCCGTACCTCGACCTTCTGCGGGCGGGCGGCTCGGACTCCCCGGAGACCCTGGCCAAGCAGGTCGGCCTCGACGTCTCCGACCCTAGCTTCTGGTCCGGCGGCCTGGAGTCGCTGGACGCGCTGCTTACCGAGGCCGAGGAGCTGGCAAAGGCCGTCCAGGGGTAGCGCCGGCCGGCGGGACGAATTGAATACCGGACCTGGGAACCCAACCCACCGAAGGCGCCGTCTAAGCCTCGTCAGCTAATCGCCTAGCGGAACGAGGTCCCTCATGCGCCGGTTCTTGGTTCTACCCTTCGTCGTTGTCTTCCTGGTCACCTCCGCCGGATCGGCGCTCGCCTGCGCCGGGGTGTTCTCGCCCAACGGCAACGTCAACCTCCTGCGCACCAGCACCCTCGCCGGCTACGCCGACGGCATCGAGCACTACGTCACCTCGTTCACTTTCGCCGGGGGAGGGGGCGAGTTCGGGTCGGTCGTCCCGCTTCCCGGCATCCCCACCACCGTCGAGCGCGGCGGCGACTGGACCCTGCAGCGCCTGAACCGTGAGGTGCAGCCCCCGTTCGAGGCGCCGGCGGCCAACGGCGCCGTCGCGCTGGCCCGGTCCGACTCGGCGGAGGTGCTGCTCGAGACGACCATCGACGCGCTGGACATCACGATCCTGCGAGGCGGCGGCGACGAGGTCGGCGAGTGGGCCAAGGCAAACGGCTTCCTGCTGTCGCCCGACGCCCCCGAGGTCCTGGACTTCTACGCCGAGCGCAGCCCGATCTTCATGGCGGCCAAGTTCGACGCGGCGGCAGCCGTCGAGCGGGGCCAGGCCATCGGCGAGGGGACCCCGATCCACCTCAGCATCCCGACCGACAACCCCTGGGTGCCGCTGCGGATCCTGGGCCTGGGCAAGCAGGAGATCGAGCGGGTGGAGGCCGACGTCTTCCTTCTCACCGACGAGGAGCCCGAGCTGCTGATTCCCTCCGACGGCCTGATCCTCGAGCGCAGCGAGGTCGGGTCGGACAGCTTGATCTCCGACCTGCGGGCAGACAAGGGCATGGAGTGGATTTCCGAAGACGGCATGTGGCTCAGCTACCTGCGGGTCGACAGCCTGGCCGGGGACCTCACCTACGACCTGGCGGTCGACGTGAAGGGCCAGGCGCCCTCCACCGTGGACGCCGGCCTTGCGGACGCCGAGCCTCCGGTAGCGATCGACGATCGGCTGCCGCTGGGACTGCTCGCCGGGGTTGCGGTCCTGGTGGCGGCACTCGGCATCACCGCCGGGCGCTGGAGCCTTCGGCGTGTCGCCCAGCCGTAGCTACCGAGCCCCCCTGGCGCTCGGCCTGGCAGGGGTCCTGGTGGTCGCCTGGGCGGTGATGGCCCTGGGGGCCGGCCGCACGACGGTGGAGGTGGGCATCAATTACTCCCGTTTCGAGCCGGAGGTT
>DATABX010000037.1:0-1792 GCA_036259335.1 Actinomycetota bacterium | reverse complement strand
ATCTCCGCCGAGCCTGAGGCCCCGGTTGGCAGCCTCGCCCGGCCGCCGATCGCGGTGCCCTCCACCGCCAACCTGGACGAGATCCTGGAGACCTCCAAAGGGGCAAACTCGGGGATCGGCGTGGTCGACATCGACGGCAAGCTCCTGGGGGTGATCCGCCGCAGCCGGCTGACCTCGGCCGCCGAGCAGGAGGCCAGCACCGACCTGCAGGCGATGGTCGGTGTCAGCAGGGAGGAGCGGGCCCTGAGCCGGCCCACGTTTGCCGTACGCCGGCGACTGCCGTGGCTGTTCATCAACCTGGGCACCGCGTTCCTGGCTGCCGGGGTGGTGGGGATGTTCGAGTCGACCATCGCCCAGGTGACCGCCCTGGCGGTGCTGCTGCCGGTGGTTGCCGGGCAGTCGGGCAACAGCGGCAGCCAGGCGCTGGCAGTGGCGATGCGGGGTCTGGCGCTGCGGGAGGTGAGGATCTCGCAGTGGCGCCGGCTGGGGACCAAAGAGCTTGCAGTGGGCCTGATCAACGGGGCGGCGATCGCGGTGGTCACCGCCCTGGGCGTGGTGATCTGGAGCGGCTCGTTCGGGCTGGGTATGGTGATCGCGGTGGCGATGGTGATCTCCATGGCCATGGCCGGGCTCGCGGGGGCCGGGATCCCGCTGGCGCTCAAGGCCTTTGGGCAGGACCCGGCCCAGTCCTCCTCGATCTTTCTCACCACGGTCACCGACATCGTCGGTTTCGTCAGCTTCCTCGGTCTCGCCACCCTGTTTGCCGAGCGGCTGTAGGTTGTTCCTGCGATGACCGATCCGGCCCAGGAGTTCCTGACCGAGGCCCCGGCCGACCGCCGGGAGTTGCTGCGCGCGGTGCACGACACGGTCACAACCGCGGCCCCGGAGCTCGACCAGTGGGTATGGCGGGGCAAGATGTGGGGCGGCACCGACCAGACGATCCTGGGCTACGGCCACTTCGACTACGTGAACTCCTCCCGGGAGCAGGTGAGGTGGTTCCTGATCGGGCTGGCCAACCAGAAGGCCCACGTGAGCCTCTACGTCAACGCGGTGCGGGACAAAAAGTACCTGGGTCAGCTCTACGCCGAGCGGCTGGGCAAGGTGAAGCTGGGTTCGGCCTCGATCAGCTTCAAAAAGCTCGAGGACGTCGACCTGCAGGTGCTGTCGGAGATGGTGGCGGAAGCGGCGAAAAACCCTCCGGCCTGAAGGTTCGCTACCGGACCACCGCGAGAGGCGTCGGGTCGAACAGCCGGTCGACGATTGCGGCCTCGGAGGCCTGGTCCTGGACGGCTTCGATGGCGTCCAGGCATTCGTGCTCGGTGTCGTAACCGCAGGGTGACTCGGCGACGATCACGCCGTTGTCAGCGACGAACTTCCAACGGTGCTGACCGTTGGCCTGGTAGACCAGGAACTGCTGGCGAGCGTGCATGCTGGAACAAAGAATACTCCGCGGCAGCCGCAAAGTCGCGAAAAGTTCCCAATTGTTATCTGTACCGGCCCGAGGCGCCAGCCCCAGACTTCGAGGCGGTCCAGGTTGCCCGGAAGAGGTTTAGCCCCGGACCGAGGCCTCGTAGTCGATCGGCTTGGACTCGAAGAAGTTGATCAGCTCCGGCATGTCGTTCTGGGTGATCAGCCACTTGGCCGGGTTCTTGTCGCCGTAGATCTTCTCGAAGCCGATCTTCTGCAGGCGCCGGTCGGCGATGTAGCGGCAGTACTGGCCGTACACGTTCTTGTTGAGACCGAGGATGCCGTCGGGCATGGCGGCTTCGGCGTACGCCGTCTCCAACTCGAC
>DATABX010000036.1:0-10328 GCA_036259335.1 Actinomycetota bacterium | reverse complement strand
CGGCTGAGTCGCGCCTAGCGGACTACCAGGTTGACAAGCTTCGGCGGGACCGAGATCACCTTCAGAGGCTGGTTGCCGTTCAGGTACTCCTTCACCCGCTGGCTGCCGAGGGCCAGCGCCTGCATCTCGTCCCTGGTGATTCCGGCGGGGACGTCGATCCGGTCCCGGACCTTGCCATTGACCTGAACGACCATGGTGACCTTCTCCACCGCGGCCAGCTGCTCGTCGAACTCCGGCCAGCCCTGCAGGTGGATCGAGCCCTCGTTGCCGTAGCGGTGCCACAGCTCCTCGGTGACGAACGGCGCAATCGGGGCCAGCAGCTTGAGGAAGGTCTCCGCCGCATCCCGGGGCACCGGGCCGCCGAGCTTGTAGAAGGCGTTGACCAGCTCCATCATCCTGGCGATGGCGGTGTTCAGCCCGAACTCCTCCATGTCCTGGGTGACCGCCTTCACGATGCGGTGCACCTCGCGGTCGAGCGCGTCGGGGACCGGCTCCTCGGAGGGCTGCTCGAGGATGCGCCACACCCGGGCCAGCCAGTTGTGCGCCACGCGGCCGATCTCACCGAAGCCGTCGGCCGGAAAGTCGTAGTCGGCGGCCGGTGGGCTGGAGAACAGGATGAAGGTGCGGGCCGAGTCGGCCCCGAACTGGTCGATCACCGCCGCGGCTTCGATCACGTGCCCGGTCGACTTGCTCATCTCCTTGCCGTCCCAGCTCACGTGCCCCTGGTTGAACAGCTTGAGAAACGGCTCCTCGAAGTCCAGCAGGCCGATGTCCTTGAAGAACTTGGTGAAGAACCGGGCGTAGATCAGGTGCATGACCGCGTGCTCGACGCCGCCGAAGTAGTTGTCGACCGGCCCCCACTTCGCCACCTTCTCCGGTTCGAAAGCCGCGTCGGGGTTCTTGGGATCGCAGTAGCGCAGGAAGTACCAGGACGAGTCGAAGAAGGTGTCCAGGGTGTCGGTCTCCCGCCTGGCCGCCTCTTTGCACTTCGGGCAGGTCACGTTGACGAAATCGGCGTTGTTGGCCAGCGGGCTGACCGCGGCGTCGGTCGGGGTGTAGTCGGCCTGTGGCGGCAGTAGCACGGGAAGCTGGTCCTCGGGCACCGGGACCTCGCCGCACTTCGGGCAGTGGATGATCGGGATCGGCGTTCCCCAGTAACGCTGGCGGGAGACCAGCCAGTCGCGCTGGCGGTAGTTGATCTGCCGGCGGCCCTTGCCCTGCTCGTCGAGCCAGGCGATGACGTCGACGATCCCCTCCTGGGTCTGCGGGTCCACCCGGGTGCCGGTGAACGGTCCGGAGTTGACGAGGACCCCGGTACCGGCGGCGGGCTCGGTCATGGTCTCGCCGTCGAGCGGCGGCTGGCCGTCCGGCTGCACGACGACACGAATCGGGATGCCGTGCTCGCGGGCGAAGTCGAAGTCCCGCTGGTCGTGGGCCGGGACCGCCATGATGGCTCCGGTGCCGTAGCTCATCAGCACGTAGTCGGCGGCCCACACAGGGATCTCCTCGCCGTTGACCGGGTTTATCGCCACCGCCGGCAGGCGTATTCCCGCCTTGGTCTTGTTGGCCCCCAGCCGCTCGATTTCGGTCTGGCGCCGGACGTCGTTCACGAACTCGGTGAACGGCTCCTCGGCTTCGGTGCCCTTGACCATCTCCGCCGCAGCCGTGTGCTCGGCGGCGAGGACGAAGAAGGTGGCGCCCCACAACGTGTCCGGCCGGGTGGTGAATACGGGGAAGTCGATCGGCTCGTCCTGGCCGTCGATCTTCAGCTTGAACACCACCTCGGCGCCCTGGCTGCGCCCGATCCAGTTGCGCTGCATGGTGAGCAGCGACTCGGCCCAGTCCAGCTGGTCCATGTCGTCCAGCAGCCGGTCGGAGTAGTCGGTGATCTTCAGGAACCACTGGGTCAGGTCTCGGATCTCGGGCACCGAGCCGCAGCGCCAGCACACCCCGGTGGAGATCTGCTCTTTGGCCAGCACGGTCTTGTCCACCGGGCACCAGTTCACCGGCGAGGTTTTGCGGTAGGCCAGCCCCCGGCGGTACATCTCCAGGAAGATCCACTGGTTCCACTTGTAGTAGTCGGGCAGGCAGGAGATCACCTCCCGCGACCAGTCGTAGGAGTAGCCGAGCCGGAGAAACGAGGAGCGCATCTTGGCGATGTTGCCGAGCGTCCACTCCTGCGGGTGGGTGCCCCGCTTGATCGCGGCGTTCTCGGCCGGCAGCCCGAAGGCGTCGTAGCCCATCGGGTGCATGACCGCGTAGCCCCGCATCCGCCAGTAGCGGGCCATGGCGTCGGCGATGGTGTAGTTCTCGACGTGCCCCATGTGAAGGTCGCCCGAAGGGTAGGGGAACATCTCCATGACGAAGCGCTTGGGCTTGACGCCCGGGTCGTCGGGGACCGCGTAGGCCGCCTCGGCCTCCCACTTGGAGGCCCAGCGGGGCTCGAACGTCTGCGGCTCGTACCTTTCTGCCATGCCTTTTAAGTTACAGCACCGGCTACCCGCCGACCCCGGTGGAGCTAAACCGGCAACAAGAGTTGGAAATTTCCTGAAAGTCCAGCAAACCGGTGCCGATGGATAAGAAACCAAACGTCGATTCAGGAGGGCTTCATGCCGGGGTATCGCAGGCGGGGCGGGATCGCGCGCCGCCTCGTCGGGCTAATCCTTGCGGGTTGTCTGATAGGCGGGCTGGTGACGGTCACCATGCCCGCGAAGGTGGCCTTGGCTGCCACATCTACCACTCTGCCCGATGGGTTCAACGCCATCGTCGTCGACCAGACCAATGGCAGACTGTTCGTTTCGAGCGCCGAAACCAGCGTAATCACCGTCCTCGACCTGGCCGGCAATGTCGTCAATATCCTCGAGGACCTGCCCGGGGCCGCCGGGATGGCTCTCGTAGGCGACAGCCTTTACGTCGCCTTGTTCGAAGCCGGAGCGGTCGAGGTCATCGACACAAAGTCCCTGACCCGTATCCGACGGCTCGCCGACGGCGCGCTGGTCGAGCCTCGTTCGATCGTCTACGCCGCGGAAAGACTGTGGACCACCTCCGGGACGATTTTCGAAAAGAAGCTGGTTGCAATTGACCCGGCTACTGGTGCCGTCGCCGAGTACGACAACCCGATTCCGTGGGACACGATGCTCACCGGAAGTCCCACCGACCCGAACCTCCTGCTCGGCTGGGACCGACTCATCAAGGTGAACACGGGGTTCGTCCGCTGGGACCTGAGCACCGAACCCCCGACCGTCGCCGCCGGTCACCGATCAGGTCTGCTGGTCAACACCAAGGACATCAAGGTCTCGCTCGACGGTACCAAGTTCCATACGGCCGCCTCGTTTCCGTATTCCGTGAGCGAGCATCGCGTCTCGGACCTGGAGCTCACAGGATCCACCAACGACAGTGATCCGTATCCGACATCGGTTGCTTTGACTCCGGCAATGGGCGGACTGATCGCAGGCGGCTCCAGCTCCCCCTACTTTCCGGACATCAAGGCGTACCGCGTTGGGGACCCGTCCAAATCCATTTTTACCCACGACTTCGACACGGGAGTGAGGCTGTTTTCACAAGGCCTCGCCTTCAGCCCGGACGGTACGAAGATATACGGCGTGACCGGTACCGAGTTGGCGTACTACGGCGAAGGCTCCGCCCGCCTCCACGTGTTGCACGTCGACCGCACCGCCGTGGCCGGCTATGGATGGAACGGTTACGGGCAGCTCGGCAGGAGGACGGGCCTCGCGTCGGAACATCAGGTCAGGAGCAAGATTTCGTCGCTCGGCCGGGCCACGGACGTCGCAGCAGGTTTCGCACACAGCGCAGCGGTCACAACCGATGGAGCCGCCTGGACGTGGGGCTGGAATGGCGCCGGCCAGCTCGGAGATGGGTCCCTTAGGAACCGTCCGGAGCCGGTACGGGCAGCGGAGCTCACTAACGTCGCCGACGTCTCCGCCGGCTGGATGCACACCCTCGCGCTGAAGAAGGACGGGACAGTGTGGGCGTGGGGTTGGAACGTCTTCGGGCAGCTGGGCGACGGGACACTCACCGATCGCCGAACCCCGGTTCAGGTCAAAGGGCTCACCGATGTAGTAGCAGTCTCGGCGGGCAGCTTCCACAACTTCGCGCTACGCAGCGACGGGACGGTCTGGGCGTGGGGTTGGAACGTCTTCGGGCAGCTGGGCGACGGCACTCAGGCCGACAGGCCCGTGCCCGTCCGGGTTCCCAGCATCCACTCGATCGTCGAGGTGTCCGCAGGCACCTACCACTCACTGGCGGCCGGCGGCGATGGGAAGGCCTACGCCTGGGGTTGGAACGGCTTTGGCCAGCTCGGCGACGGAACGCTCGACGACCGCATCACCCCGACCGTGATCCCGGACTTAAGGAACGTCCGACAGGTGGCGGCTGGCTTCGCACACAGCCACTCGCTGAACGCCGCGGGTGATATGCATTCCTGGGGTTGGAACGCTTTTGGTCAGCTGGGCAGCGGCTCCTGGGACCACTCGACTCCTCAGCGGACCTTCTTCCACGGGCCCGCCGATGACATCTCCGCCGGCTTCCTGCATAGCGTGGCCTTATTTAACGGCCGGGTCTACGGCTGGGGTTGGAACGTCCTTAACCAGCTGGGACCGCTTGAGCGGAGGCCCCTTACCTACTCAGATGAGATTCAGGGGACTATTGGAGGGAGCTCGGCAGCCGCGGGCGGCTATCACACCATCGTCGCCATCCCCGACCCGTAGAACGATCTCTCGCCTGACCCCGACCGGCGGAACTTCCTTAGACGACCCCGGTCCGGCTCTGGCCGGAGCCAGCGGGAGCTAATCGGCGCCCGCACGTTCGTCAACTTCGGCCTGATGGCGCTGGACTGCGCCCCGATCACCGTCGGCGACGACGTCCAGATCGCATCCCACGTGCAGCTGCTGACGCCTACCCACCCGGTCGAGGCCGAACCTCGTCGGGCCAAGCGGGCCGCCGGGCCGATCGGCGACAATGTCTGGCTCGGCGGCGGGGTGATCGTGCTGGCCGGGGCCACCATCGGCGACAACACCGTGGTGGGAGCAGGCTCGTGGTCACACGCGACTGCCGGAAAACGTCGTGGCGGTCGGCAGCCCGGCCAGGGTGTTGAGGCGCCTGGAGTGACAAAAGCGGCTTGCAGGTAATTTAGATTCATCTAAACTTCGATTTATGCAAGTCACAGACACGATTCAGGACTACCTTAAAACGATCTACTCGATCGCCCTCGCCGGCAGCGGCGTCCACACCACCGCCATTGCCGAGCGGCTGAAGGTCAGCCCGGCATCGGTGACCGCCATGGTCAAAAAGTTGAACGCCATGGGGTACCTCACCCACCACCGCTACCAGGGCGTCGAGCTGACCGAGCAGGGCACCGAGCTCGCCCTCGAGGTCATCCGCCACCACCGGCTGCTCGAGGCGTACCTCCACCACTCGCTGGGCATCCCCTGGGACCGGGTCCACGACGAGGCGGAGGTGCTGGAGCACGCTTTGTCCGAGGACCTGGAGGATGCCATCGCCCGGATCCTCGGCGACCCCACGCACGACCCGCACGGCGACCCCATCCCGCCCAAGTCCGGCAGTTACCACGAGATCCGGCACAACTCGCTGGAGGACGCGCCCGCCGGGCCGGCCCGCGTCGAGCGGGTCTCCGACCGGGACCCCGAGGTGCTCCGCCACCTCGCCAGCATCGGGCTCCAGCCGGGCGCCGAAATCGTCATCGAACGCAAGGACCCGTTCGGCGGACCGGTCTGGGTGAAGGTCGGACGGCGCCGGCACGCCCTCGGCGGAGAGATCACCACCAGGGTCTACGTATCGCAAGGAGAAAAATGACCATTCGAAGATTTGCCGCTCTGCTCGTCTCCGGCCTGCTGGTCCTCACCGGGTGCACCTCGCCCTCCCAGGGCGCCGCCGGCGACAAGCCCCGGGCCGCAGTGACGATCAGCATCATCGCCGACATGGTGGAGGCGGTGGCCGGCGACGCGGTGCAGGTCGAGAGCATCGTTCCCATCGGCGGCGACCCCCACGTCTACGAAGCCAAGCCCTCGGACGCCCGGCTGGTGGCGGATGCCGCCATCGTCTTCCGCAACGGCGCCGGCCTGGAGCGCTGGCTGGACGAGCTCATCGACACCGGCGTCGAGGACCAGCCGGTGGTGACCGTGACCGACGGAGTGCAGCCGCTCATCCAAAGCGAAGGCCAGTACGCCGGAGACCCGGACCCCCACATGTGGATGGATCCCCAACTGGCTCTGGCCTACGTCGACAACATCACCGAGGGCCTGTCCGACCTGCTGCCCGACCAGGCCGGCGAGTTCGCGGCAAACGCCGAGGAGTACAAAGGCCGGATTGCCGAGCTGGACACGCAGATCCGGGAGCTGGTTTCGACGATCCCGGAGGCCAACCGCAAGCTGGTGACCACCCACGACGCCTTCCGCTACTTCGGCGACCGGTACGGGTTCCAGGTGATCGCAACCATCTGGGGCATCTCGACCGAGAAGGAGCCGTCGGCCGACGAGGTGGGGACCATCGTCGACGCGGTGAGGGCTTCGGGGGTTCCGACGGTGTTCGTCGAGACCACCATCAACCCCCGGCTCATGGAGCGGGTGGCCAACGACGCCGACGTCGAGGTGGGAACTCCGCTCTACGGCGACTCGGTGGGAGCCGAGGGAAGCGGCGCCGAGGACTACATCGGGATGATGCTGGCCAACGCCCGGTCGATTGCTGCCGGCCTGGGAGGCGAAGCCGAGTGAAGTTCGAGGTGAAGGACCTCTCGGTCTCCTACGACGGGACGCCGGTGCTGCGCTCGGCCAGCTTCGAGTGCGGCCCGGGCGAGATCATCGGTGTGATCGGCCCCAACGGCGCCGGCAAGTCGACCCTGATCAAGGCCGCCATCGGGCTGATCAAGCCGGACACCGGACAGGTGACCGTCGACGGAGGCCCCATCGACAAGGTTCGCCGCAACATCGCCTACTTGCCGCAGCGCTCCGAGATCGACTGGGACTTCCCCGCCCTGGTGCACGAGGTGGTCACCATGGGCCGCTACCCCCACCTGCGGTGGCTGCAGCGGCCGTCGGCCAGGGACCGGGGGCTGGCGCTCGCCGCCATCGAGCGGGTGGGGCTAAGCCAGCTCGCCCACCGCCAGATCGGAGAGCTTTCGGGCGGCCAGCAGCAGAGGGTCTTTTTGGCCCGGGCGCTGGCGCAGAAGGCCCGGCTGCTGCTGCTGGACGAGCCGTTCGCCGGGGTCGACGCCCTCACCGAGCAGCTGCTGTGGCGGGAGATGAAGAATCTGCGCGACGGCGGGGCCACGCTGGTGGTGGTCAACCACGACCTGGCGTCGGTGAGCGGCGCCTACGACCGCCTGCTGATCCTGTCCCGCAGGGTCGTGGCCTACGGCCCGACCGCCCAGGTCTTCACCGGCGAGAACATCGCCGCCGCCTACGGGGCGGTGCCGGCGGTCTTGAGGGGGATCGCATGATGAACCCCTACGACTTCTTCATCGAGCCGCTCGCCCGGTACGGCTTCATGCGAACCGGCCTGATGGTGTCGATCATCGTCGGGATCACCTCCGCCACCCTGTCGTGCCTTCTGGTGGTCCGCCGCTCGGCCCTGCTGGGGGACGCCATCTCCCACGCCGTCCTGCTGGGAGTGGCGGTGGGGTGGATCTTCGGGCGCCACGTCGGAATCTTCTGGGGCGCCCTGATCGTCGGCATTCTCACCGGGCTGGGCGTGACCTACATCGAGCGCAACAGCCGGATCAAGCAGGACACTGCCATGGGGATCCTGCTCACCTTCACCTTCGCCCTGGGGCTGGCGATCATCAGCATCGTCGACCCGGCGGGCATCGACCTGTTCCACGTCCTGTTCGGCAACGTCCTGGGGGTGAGCGACAGCGACCTGCTCCTGACCTCGGTGAGCGGAGGGCTGGTCCTGATCGTCGTGGTGCTGCTGTTCAAGGAGTTCCACCTGTGGAGCTTCGACCCGACGATGGCGCAGGCGATCGGCCTTCCGGTCCGGTCCCTGCAGTACATCTTCACCGCCCTGCTCTCCGCGACCATCGTGTCTGCACTGCAGGCGGTGGGCCTGATCCTGGTCATCGCCATGCTGATCGTCCCGGGGGCCACCGCCTACCTGCTGAGCGACCGGCTGAGCCGGATGATGTTCATCGCCGCCGGGATCGGACTGCTCTCCGCCATCGGCGGCCTGTACGGTTCCTACTACGTCGACGTGGCGTCCGGGCCGTCGATGGTGATCGTCGCCTCGGCGCTGTTCGCCGCCTGCTTCTTTTTCGCTCCTAAGCGAGGCCTCGCGATCCGGCGGCTCCGCCGGAGGCGCCGGATGTCCCGGACTCTGGACGAGGACATCCTGAAGGATGTCTACAAGGCGCAGGTTGCGGGCGGAGAGTCCTCCACCGCCCTGGTGGCCGAGCGCATCGGCCGGGAGGGCTCGGAGGTCTGGCAGGGAAGCCGCCGCCTGATGAAGGACGACCTGCTTTCCGGCACCCTCGAGGCGATGCAGGTGACCGAGGCCGGAGCCGAGCAGGCTTTGGAGCTGGTGCGGGCCCACCGCCTGGCCGAGCAGTACCTGTCCGAGGTGGAGGGTCTTCCTCTCGACGCCCTTCACAAGGAGGCCGAGCAGATGGAGCATGCGATGACCCGGGACGAGATCGAGGCCCTGGACCGCGAGCTCGGCCGGCCGGCCGTCGACCCCCACGGACACCCCATTCCCCGCCGGTCGGAGGATCTGATCAACATCTCCGGCCGCCCGCTCACCGAAGCGACCGAAGGGCAGTCGGGCCACATCATCATGGTGCTCGACGACCGGGAGGACCTGCTGCGGAAGATGGCCGAAGCCGGCCTCAAGCCACAGGCTGCGCTGACCGTGCTGGGGTGCTCCGACGGCGGCTGCCGGGTGCTGGTCGGGGACCGGGAGGTTTCGCTGTCGCCGGACATGGCGAAGCGGGTTTTCCTCGGCACCCGTGCCGCGCAACCCAGCTCCAGAAACGCCGTCTGACCTAAACCTGATTCCATGATCCCCGCCGGGGATTAGACTTCGCCCTCATGGCGGCAGAGTCGGCCCCGACCCCCAACCCCAACCGCGTCCGAAGGGCCGCCTTCGCCTCTCTGGCGGTCACCCTGGTGCTGGTCACGGCAAAGGCGGTCACCGCCCTGGCGACCGGAAGCCTGGCGCTCCTCTCGGAGGCCGCCAACTCGGCACTGGACGTCGGCACCTCGGCGATCACCTTCGTTGCCGTCCGCATCGCCGCCCGGCCGCCGGACCACGACCATCCGTACGGCCACGGCAAGGCGGAAAACCTGTCGGCGCTCCTTCAAACGATGATCCTCGTCGGCCTGGCCATGTACATCGCGGTCCAGGCGGTGTTCCGCTTGCGCAGCGGGAGTGCCGAGGTGGAAGCCACCTGGTACGCCTTCGTCGTCGTGGTGGTGTCCATGGCGGTCGACGCCTACCGCTCCAACGCCCTGCGGCGGGTGGCGCAGCAGGAGCGGAGCCCGGCCCTCGAGGCCGACGCCCTGAACTTCCGGGCCGACCTGCTGACCTCCGGGGCGGTGCTGGTCGGTTTGATCCTGGTGCGGCTCGGCTACCCGATGGTCGACACCATCGCCAGCCTGGCCATCGCCGCCTACGTCGCCCGGATGAGCATCAAGATGGGCCGGACGAGCATCGACACCCTGATGGACCGGGCCCCCGCCGGCTCGACCGCCCGGATCGAGCAGATCGCAGCCGGAGTCGACGGCGTGGAGGAGGTGCGGCGGGTGCGGGTGCGCTACGTCGGAGGAGAGCCCCAGACCGACGTGGTGATCGCGATCTCCCGCCGGGTGCCGCTCGAGCGCGCCCACGCCGTCACCGAGGAGGTCGAGCGGAAGATCGCCGAGGACGAGCCGGGGGCCGACGTCGTGGTGCACGTCGAGCCGCTCGCCGATGAGAAGCTGGTGACCCAGCAGGTCGAGGCGGTGGCGCTGCGCCAGCCGGTCGTGACCGAGGTGCACAACATCGCGGTTACCTCACATCCCGAGGGGGACCACATCACGCTGCACGCCAAGTTCCCGGCCGACATGGACCTGGAGCAGGCGCACACCCTGGCCGACCGGCTGGAAAAGGAGATCCTGGCCGAGGTCCCCGGCGTCACCCGGGTGGACACCCACCTGGAGCCGCTCGCCGAAGGCTCGGTCGGCGAGGACGTCACCAAGGACCACGCCTTCCTCGCCAAGTGGACCAGGGAGCTTGCCGAAAGCCAGCCCGAGGTCCACGACTGCCACGAGGTGCTGATCACGGAAAGCGGCGGCGGGCTGGCGATCGTCATGCACTGCGAG
>DATABX010000035.1:0-4242 GCA_036259335.1 Actinomycetota bacterium | reverse complement strand
AACTCGTATGCGCTGGAGGCCGCCCTGTGAGGCGCTTGATGCCGGTTGAGCAGTACCGGTCGCTGGTGCTCGCCGGCGTCCGGCCCGCAGAGCCCGTCAGGACGCTCCTTGCCGACGCCCACGGCTGCGCCCTGGCCGCCCAGATCACCGCCCCCCGGGACCTGCCGCCCTTCCCCTCGTCGGCGATGGACGGTTTCGCCCTCCGGTCCGCCGACGTGGCCGGCGCGTCCCACCGGACGCCGGCCCGGCTGCGCCTGGCGGGCGAGGTGCGGATGGGGGTCGCTCCGCCGGATCCCGTACCTCCGGGCGGCGCCGTGGCGGTTCCGACCGGAGGCATGCTTCCGGATGGAGCAGACACCGTCGTCCCGGTGGAGCTGGCCCGGATCGAGGGCGGATCGGTGGTCGTCGAGGCCCCCTCAGCGCCCGGGCGCAACGTGCGTCCGGCGGGAGAGGACCTGCGCCGGGGGGAGGTGCTGGCTCCGGCCGGCCGGCGGCTCGAGGCGGCGGACCTCGGCGCCCTGGCGGCGGGAGGGTACGCCGCGGTCCGGGTGCATCCGCGGCCCCGGGTGGCGATCCTGTCTACCGGCAACGAGCTGGTCCCTCCAGGAGCCGAGCCGGCCAGCGGGCAGATCCACGAGTCGAACTCGTATCTGCTTCGGGCGCTGGTGCAGGACGCCGGCGGCTGCCCGTTCTACGCCGGACACGTTCCCGACGACCCCGACACCCTGGTGGACGCCCTGACCGCGGCTGCCGCCTCCGCCGACATGGTGGTCTGCTCGGGAGGGGTGTCCGCGGGCCCGGACGACCCGGTCAAGCGGGCCTTCGGCGGCTCCGATGCGATCCGGTTCTTCCAGGTGGCGCTGCAGCCGGGCCGGCCCCAGGCTTTCGGCTCCTGGTGCGGCAAGCCGTTTTTCGGCCTGCCGGGCAACCCGATGGCTGCGCTGGCGGGCTTCCAGCTGTTCGTCGGCCCCGCCCTGGACCTCGCGAGCGGGCTGCCTCCGGGGCCGGTTTACCGGCAGGCGGTTTCCGAAGGCCGGATGGAAGCGTCCGCGGACTGCGTCCGGCTCGTGCCGGTGCGGCTGATCCGGCGCGGGCCAGTCCTTGCCGCGGCCGCCGGCGGCACGCGTCGATCGAACCAGCTCGCACGGCTCGCCGCGGCGGACGCCCTGATGGAGGTCCCGGCCGGCCGGGATATCTTCCCGGACGAACCGTGCCGGGTGATTCCCCTGCGAACGGACAACGCATAGCGTTGCCGTTCGTCACGCTGCGCGGAAAATTCTCTTTTACGATCCGTCGATCCGGGGAAAGAGTCGAAAATGAAGCTACGCAGATTTCGCCCCCGGTTCGGCGCCACCCTTCTGGTCGCCGGCCTGTTCCTGTCGGTCATGACCGGGACCGCCTCGGCGGCCGGCCTGCTCGACATGCTCGGCATCTACCAGGTGGGCTCCGCACCGCCGGCCGGATCGGCGCCGGCACCCGCACCCGCTGGGGCAACTGCGCCCGACCCCGGACCCCCACCAGCCTCGGCGGCCGCACCCGCCACCGCCGGCATCCCGGGCGCCCCCGCCGTCCCACCCAACTCCGGATCCGGGAGACGGGTGGTCTACTCGGTGGGGGCCCAGCGGGTGTGGCTGGTCAACGAAGGCGAGTCCCTTCACGGCACCTGGCTGGTTTCCGGCCGGGCCGGTGAGCCGAACCCGGGCAACTACAGCGTCTTCTCTCGATCCAGGCACGCCCGCGCCAAAGCCGCGGGGGTCCGGATGGAGTTCATGGTCCGTTTCGCCCGGACGCCCGGCCTGCCGATAGGCTTCCACTCCATCCCCGTGAATCGCCATGGCCGGCAGATCCAGACCATCGAGGAGCTGGGCACCTACCAGAGCCTGGGGTGCGTCCGGCAGCGCTACGAGGACGCGGTCGTGATGTGGGAGTTCGCCCAGATCGGCACCCCGGTCATCGTCGTTCCCTAGACCGGGTCCAAGGTCCGCTTCCCGGCGTCCGGGTTAGGATGGTCGGCACGCAATTCTTTCCAAGCCGGCTGGGAGGCCCCATGTCTGAGGACACCAAGGTAGAGGCGATCGAACAGGACGTCGAAGGCGAGTCGAAGCCCATCGCCCCCGGCTCCAAGATCAAGGCGAAGCCGGTCAAAGGCGACGTCAAGGTGGACTTCGCCAACCCCGAGCGCGAGACCCTGAAGCCCCGCATCAGCAAGGACCAGAAGGTCTTCACCAACGGCTTCAAGATCCCCGGCTTCAGCGGCTACACCGATGTCCCGGGCAAGGTCTGCGTGGACTGCGGCTGGCGGGCGATGAAGTTCTCCTCCAAGTGCGCCAAGTGCGGCGGGGAGCTCCGTCCCGAGTAGCGGAAGCTAGCGCCGGGGCTCCCAGGAGAACCGGCGGACGGCGACCAGCAGCCCCACCGCGCCCCAGGCGGCCAGCACCGCCAGATCCATCGCGCTGAACGCGCTCCCACCCGCCGGGGGGAAGAACGCCCGCTGCAGCGCCTCGCTGAAATGGCGGATCGGGAACAGGTTGCCTATGGTGTCGATCCACGCCGGCGGGTCCTGCATCGGGATGAACACATCGGACACGAACAGCAGCGGCAGGATGCTGGCATTCACGATGGCGGGAGCCGCGTCGGCATTCGGAACGATCGTCGTCACCGCCATCCCCAGAGCGGAGAAGCAGGCGGCGCCGAAGGCCAGGCTCACGACGAGGGCCGGGATGGAGCTCAACGGGATCCTGACGTCGTACAGCAGCATGCCGAAGACCAGGCAGATCAGAACCAGGAGGATCGCGACGGCCACCGAGTGGAGCATCTTGGCCGCCAGGTAGGCCCAGCCCGGCAGCGGCGTGCCTTTGATCCGCTTGAGGATCCCGAGGTCCCGGGCGAAGGACAGGCTCATCGCGATGTTGGTGTAGCAGGCGGTGATCACGGAGAAGGCGGCGATCCCGGCGACGTAGAAGGTGGCGACCGTGACCTCGTGGCCGTTGATGGTGATGTCGGCCGACCCGAACAGCGTCGTGAAGATCACCAGGAAGAACAGCGGGAAGGCGAAGGTGAAGAACGCGGCCGGTGGGTTGCGCCAGAACGCCTTGTTGACAAAGCGGACCTGGCGCAGCACCATGC
The DNA here is from genome assembly GCA_036259335.1 of Actinomycetota bacterium. GTDB lineage: Bacteria > Actinomycetota > CADDZG01 > JAHWKV01 > JAHWKV01 > JAJCYE01. The sequence continues at coordinate 1,116 of DATABX010000035.1, read as the reverse complement.
CGAGCCCGCTCACGACACCTCCTCCATCTCCGGCTCCTCCGGCGGGTTCTCCGAGTCGCCGGTGAGCTGCAGGTAGACGTCCTCCAGGCTGGGCCGGGTGACCTCGAGGTTCTCCAGCACCGCCTCTCGGGACAGGGCCCACTTGGTCAGCTCGTGCAGGAAGTGAACCGGGTTGGTCGTGGAAAACTCCAGGTACCCATCGACCTCCCGCGCGGTGGCCATGACGGGACCGGGCAGCGTCGCCGAACCGCGAAGCCGGAAGCGAACGACCGTCGCCCCCAGGTCGCGGCCGGCCAGCGTCTCCGGTTCACCCTGGGCGATGATCCGTCCCCGCGAGATGATCGCCACCCGGTCGGCCAGGTACTGCGCCTCCTCCATGTAGTGGGTGGTGAGGAAGATGGTCTTGCCGAGCTCGGCGAGCCCCTTGACCATGTCCCAGGCGGCGCGGCGGGCGCCCGGATCGAATCCGGTGGTCGGCTCGTCGAGAAACAGGACCTCGGGATCCCCGGCCAGCCCGATCCCGACGTCGAGCCTTCGCTGCTGGCCCCCCGACAGCTTCGTGACCCGCACATCGGCCTTGTCGGTGAGTCCCACCAGCCGAAGGATCTCCTCGGGCGGCCGCGGGTTGGGGTAGTAGCCTCCGAACAGCTCGAGCGTCTCGGCGACGGTCAGGTAGGGATCGACACCGGTCGACTGCAGCACCACCCCGATCCGGGCCTTGTGCGCCGGGTCGTCGGTCGCCGGGTCGTGCCCCAGGACCCGGACCTCGCCGGAGTCCCGCGTCCTGTAGCCCTCCAGGATCTCCACGGTGGTCGTCTTGCCGGCACCGTTGGGCCCCAGGAGGGCGAATATCTCGCCCTGGGCCACCTCCAGATCGATGCCCCTTACCGCCTCCAGGTCGCCGTACGCCTTGCGCAGGCCCTGGATTGAAATCGCCGGATCGGCCGTCTTGGTCCCCCCGCCGTTCGAGTGAGATTCCGAGTCTACCGGCAGGCGAGGCCGGGCGAGCGGCTTTCCCTAGACCACCCGGAGGGCAACCACAACGATGTCGTCCCGGGCGAATCCGCCCTGGAAGGCCAGGACCTCGTCGAGCAGGCCTTCGGTCAGTAGGGGGGG
>DATABX010000034.1:0-5204 GCA_036259335.1 Actinomycetota bacterium | reverse complement strand
GAGCAGTGGATCGGAGCTTCCAAGGTCTCGGAGAACCAAGGAGTCGACCACCTGATCCGCCGCTACCTGGGAGCCTTCGGGCCCGCGGCTATGGCCGACATGGTCAGCTTCACCGGGCTTCCCGCGGCCACCCTCGGGCCGCGGTTGGAGCGCCTGGAGACGGTGCGCTACCGCGACCCGGCCGGCAAGGATTTGTTCGACCTGGCGGATGCCCTGCTCGCCGATCCCGACACCCCCGCCCCGGTTCGCTTCCTGCCGACCTGGGACGCCGCCCTGCTGATCCACTGCCGGCGGGCCGGCATCCTGCCCGAGGCGTACCGGCCCCGGATCTTCTCCACCAAGAACCCCCAGTCGGTGAGCACCTTCCTGGTGGACGGCCGGGTTGCCGGCGCCTGGCGCTACGCCGAGGGGCGGGTCCTCCTCGAGCCGTTCGAGACGCTGGACCGGTCGGTGAGGGCGGAGCTGGAGGACGAGGGCGAGCGGCTGGCGGCCTTCATGAGCTGAAGAAATATCGTTGTTTCCCCGGCTTTCGGGGCATCATTGAGGCATGGAGAACCTCATGGGAAGCCTTCTGGTCGCCAACGGGTCGTTGATGGATCCGAACTTTCGCCGGACCGTCATCGTCATCACCGAGCACGGCGAGCAGGGGGCGGTGGGCCTGGTTCTGAACCGGCCGGCTCCGGTAACGGTCGCCGAGGCGACGCCCTCGCTGGCGCCGCTGGTCGAGCCGGGAACCCCGATCTTCGTCGGGGGGCCGGTGCAGCCCGAGGCGGCCCTGGTGCTCGCCGACTTCGACTCGTTCGACGTGGAGGGCCGCATCGTCATCGGCTCGATTGGCCTGCTGTCGAGCTACGACGGCGAAAGCGACGCCGGCATCAAACGAGCCCGGGTGTTCGCCGGTTACGCCGGGTGGGGGCCGGGTCAGCTGGAGGCCGAGACCGAGGAAGATTCCTGGATCATCGAGGACGCCTACCCGCACGACATATTCACCACCGAGCCGAGCAAGCTGTGGAGCTCGGTGCTCGCTCGCAAGGGCGGCAGTTACCGGCTGCTGTCGCTGATGCCGGAGGACCCCTCCAACAACTAGCTGAAGCGCTTGGCGTAGCGCTCGTAGTTCTTCCGGAACAGCGCCACGACCTCGGCGAAAGCCGGCTCGAAGTCAGGCCCGGCGCTACCATCGAAAGATGGCCGGCTGGACCTGCCCCCAGTGTAAGCGCAGGTTCCGGCGCGCCGGGCAGGCGCACGAGTGCGCTCCGGCGATGGACCTGGAGGATTACTTTTCCACCGGCCCGCCGCATGAACGCCCCGTGTTCGAGGCGGTAATGGACCACCTGGAGAGCGTGGGCCCGGTCCACGTCGAGCCGGTGTCGGTGGGCATCTTCCTCAAGCGGGCACAGACCTTCGCCCAGCTCAGGCCGAAGCAGCGCTGGGTCGCTCTGTCGTTCGGCCTTCCCCGGCCCGTGAGCCATCCGACGATCGTCCGCAAGGTGATCCCGTACTCCGGCCGCTACTACCACGTTGCCAACCTGGCCGGACCGGAGGACCTGGACGACCGGCTGCGCGACTGGCTCACCGAGGCGTACCTGAACTCGCCGGCTTAGCGTCCGGCCGCGGTCGAGCCGGTCAGGCCATCGTGATGAGGACGGTTGCGACCAGGGCTGCCGCCAAGCCTCCGACCTGACGCCGGCCGAGCCGTTCGCGAAGCACCGTGACGCCCAGCAACACCGGGATGACGGGGTACAGAGACGAAAGTACGACGGCAACCGAGACCAGCTGGGTTCGGGTGGCCAACAGGAAACACAACAGCGCAACTCCGGCCAGCGCCCCTGCGAACGCGGCGGCCCAAAGAAGTCCGGCGCCCCGCTCTACCCGACGACTCGGCCCACGGCCGCCGGCCCACAGGGACCTGCCCAGGACGGCGACACTGACCACCGAGGTGACCCGGCCAGCCACCACCGGCCAGATTCCCGATTCCAGCCCGGCTTCGGCCAGCGCCAGGTACTGCAGGGCGATGCCGGCGCTGGAGATGAGCCCATCACTGAATGCGCCTTGCGTCCAGGCTTCCTCCCCGGCGGGCCGCCGCGATACCGACCAGAGAGCGGGGACGGAGAGGACGATTCCCGACCAGGCCAACGGCGTAGGACTTTCGGCCAGGAAGGCCACGCCTACCAACACCGACATGGCGACGCCGCCAACCGCGCTGACCGGTACGACGATGCTCATTGCGCCGCGACTCATGCCTCGGTACAAAAAGGTCATGGCCAAGCCGGTCCCGATGCCGGAAACGGCTCCCCAGGCCAGGTCGGCGATTTCGGGAACCGTCCTGGAGACCAGCGGCCCGACCAGCGCCATGGACGCCAGCGCACCAATCTGGCCGACCATTGTCACCCAGAGAAACGATGCTCGCCGCGAGAGCACGCCGCCGAGGAAGTCGGACAGGCCGTAGAAGAGGGCGGATGCCAGCGCGAGCAGCGCGCCCACGGCTTATGGGTCCTGGTTGCGGGAGGGGGCCCTTACTCCCAGGGCGCCGACCCCGGGCTGGTTGCCCGGCGGCGCAGGGCTTCCAGGGCCACCGCCTTGCCGACCGGCGTGAACCCCATGGCGACGTTGAAGTCGCCCGGCGTGAACAGACCCATCTCGCCGACCGGGAGTACGGTCGGGTCCAACGCCTTCATCAGGCTCACCTCGCTGGGCGGCTCCCCGGTCCCGGCCTCCCGGTAGTTCGCCTCGGTCGCCGCCTGCCGGATCGTTGTGATCACCTCGCCCAGGCTGGTGTCGCCCTGGATCAGCAGGGCGAACAGGATCTCGCCGGCGAGGCGGTGGTACGGGTTGCCGGTGAGCAGGCTGGCCGGGAACAGGCGCCAGTAGCCGGCCGGGTCGGCAAGCATGCCAGCCCCCTTCCGGGTGAGTACCAGGTTGCCCTTCAGCTTGCGGGTCAGCCGAAGCGCGGCCGCGATCTCCAGCAGCCGGCTCTGGTCCGCCGTCGGAGGCTCACTGCGGTTGAGGCGCATCAGAAGGGCGGTGAGCGGGGGGTAGGGGTCGGTGGTGCCCTCGGGGAGCTCCGCCGGGTGCAGCAGCCGGTTGGCGAGACCCGAGAGCAGCCGCTGGCGGGTTTCGCTCGGCTCCACCCGGATCCAGTTCTGTATCCGCTCGGTGTTCATGACGTCGAGCGGGGTCTGGCCGCCTAGCTGGAAGTTGGGCGTCTTGAGGTAGGTCCTGACCAGCTTGCGCTGCTTGCGCTTGAAGTCGGCTGCTCCGGGCTGCAGCTCGCCGGATGCCACCGCCAGCTCGAGGTAGTCCTGGACGCCGCTCAGCGTCTTGGCCTCCTCCAGTCCCATGGCGGCGCCCCAGCTGAACTCGGGGAGGTCGGGAGGGTAGATGCCGGACGCCAGGTTGGCCGTCCGAAAGGCGAACAGGCCGACCTGCGGGTTCTCGTCGTAGGCGGCGTGCACCTTGTTCGTGGTGTCGGAGCGGCAGATTTGCGCGTAGCGGGGAAGCTCGAGGAGCTCGAGCACCTTGGCCAGCGCCTGGACCATCGCCTTTCGGGCATCTGGGGCCGGCCGCAGCTTCAGCGGCAGGTCGTACCAGAGAAAGCGCTGGACCCGTTCCTGCGTGATTCGGCCGACGCTCCCTCCGGCGGTCACCCAGCTCAGGGCGGTGCCGGCGAGGTTGGCCTCAGCCGGGTCCTCGGCCGCCATGCCGGCGAGGGCTTGGACTATCGCTGGATCGATTTCGGGCAACCGGTGCTCCTGGGTTGGACGAGTGGAGGATATCTGCCCAACAGGCTACCGCTTAAGTGTCCGGTTCCCTCAGGTACTCGAAGTGCATTCCGTCCGGGACGGTCCAGTCGCCTCCCCAGGCGAACCCCCACTCCTCCAGCACGTCCACCAGCCGCCGGTCCATGGTCGGTTCGGCACCGTAGGGGTTGCGCGATACGTTGAAGTCGAAGGCGATCCCCCAGGAGTGGTGGGAGATGCCGGAGTTGGGGTCGCTGTTCAGCAGGCGGGGAGCGAAGCAGCCGCCGAAGTCGCCCTGGCGGATCAGGCTGTTGAGCCCTCGCTCGCTCACCTCCCGGAAGGCATCCTGAATCTGAGGGATGACTTCGGTGTGGCAGCGGGAGGACCCAAGCCGGGGAATCGTGATGTTGGCGGTGTTCTGCTCGATCCATTCCGGGTCGATCTGGATGTTGCGACCGCGGCCCGGGCGGGCGGCGAACTCACCGAAGATCTTCTTGATCTCGGCCTGGGAGAGGATGGTGCCGCCCGGCCGGAAGGTGTCGGCGTCGGCGGGCCCCCTGAGGTGCAGCCGGGAGCCCCGCGGCAGCAGGCTGCGCAACTCCTGCTCGGCCTCCTCGGTGCTGGTTCCCCGCTCCAGCTCGAGCAGGACGTACCTCAGGTCGTCGATCCCCAGCGCGGCGGCGGTGGAGTTGGAGACCACCACCTCGTGGTTCGACACCAGGGCATCGGGCACCACTCCCGTGACCGGGATGCTGGCGCCCTCCAGGCGCAGGGTGCCCTCCGACTCGATGCCGCGAAATCCCGCCCCGGTCTCCCCCAGAAGCGCCGCTCCCTCCGCCAGATCTTCAAACTCCGAGCGATCGCCCCGGGGAATAAACTCGGAGTAGTCCTCGGGGTCCACCGCCAGGATCTCGACCGGGATCTCAAATCCGGAGGGCGGCGCCTCAGCCGGTGCGCCCTCGGCCCCCCAGGAGGTCAGCCAGCCGACCCCGTTGCGGGCCTCGGCCACCGCTCCGATGCCCTCCGCCTCCCGGGAGGCGTCGGCCAGCTCGGGCAGAAGGTCGTCCGAGGTCCACGCCAGGAGGATCGGCGCGTCTGCGGTTCCGAGGACCGGATCGGCCCGGCCGAACACCCGGTTGGCCCCCAGCGCAACAAGAGCGGCGACGACGACCAGCACCACCAGGCGGCGGGTTCGAAAGTTGGGGTTCCCCGAGCGGGTCCCCCTCGGATTTCGCGATGGGCGGGCACGTGACGCCATTCCTCAATACTAGGGGCGCTTCGAGTCGTTACCGGTTGCTACAGGCGTTCGAGCAGCCGGTAGACCTCGTGGGTCAGATGGTCGACGTTGATGTCGAGCTTGGTCAGCACGTCGCGGGCCATGTTGTGCTCCTTGAGCAGCCCGAGCAGCACGTGTTCGGTGCCGATGTAGTTGTGCCGCAGGTTCGCCGACTCGGTCATCGCCGACTC
>DATABX010000033.1:0-6203 GCA_036259335.1 Actinomycetota bacterium | reverse complement strand
GAGTGCAGCAAGATCCACGCCTTCGAGAACACCCTGTCGGAGATGAACCACAACGAGGTCATGGGGTGGACCGCCGGAGGTCCCCAGGCGAGCTCCCGCTTTGCGATGATCGGCCTGCGCCACCCCGGCGAGCACCCCCGGATACGGGACCGCTTCGGCGTCACCGTGCCCCTGCTGGCCGAGCGCGCCGCGTTCAGCGCCGAGGTGCACACCCAGGCGTCGTCGGCTCTGGACCGGCTGCTCGACCTGGTCTACGTGGGGGACTTCGTCGCCACCTACCTGGCGATTGCACAGGGGGTCGACCCCACCCCGATCGACCTGATCGACGAGGTGAAGGCCCGGCTGAGGCGCCGCTAGCGCGGCGGCCGCTCAGTACCGGTAGTGGTCGGGCTTGTACGGGCCCTCGACCGGGATCCCGAGGTACGCCGACTGCTCGTCGGTGAGCGTCGTCAGTTTGGCGCCCAGCGCCTCGAGGTGCAGGCGGGCCACCTTCTCGTCCAGGTGCTTGGGAAGCGTGTAGACCCCGATCGGGTACTCCTCGGTCCGGGTGTAGAGCTCGATCTGGGCGATCACCTGGTTGGTGAAGCTGTTCGACATCACGAAGCTGGGGTGGCCGGTGGCGTTGCCCAGGTTCAGCAGCCGGCCCTCGGAGAGGACGATCACGGCGTGGCCGTCAGGGAAGGTCCAGGTGTCGACCTGCGGCTTGATGTTCTCCCGCTTGACCCCCGGCACCCGGGCGAGTCCGGCCATGTCGATCTCGTTGTCGAAGTGGCCGATGTTGCCCACGATTGCGTTGTGCTTCATCCGCGACATGTGGTCGGCGGTGATGATGTCCTTGTTGCCGGTCGCGGTGACGAAGATGTCCACCTGTCCGACGACGTCGTCGATTGTCGTCACCTGGAAGCCGTCCATCGCCGCCTGCAGGGCGCAGATCGGGTCGATCTCGGTGACGATCACCCGGGCCCCCTGGCCCCTCAGGCTCTCGGCGCAACCCTTGCCCACGTCGCCGTACCCGCAGACCAGGGCGGTCTTGCCGCCGATCAGCACGTCGGTGCCGCGGTTGATGCCGTCGATCAGCGAGTGCCGGCACCCGTACTTGTTGTCGAACTTGGACTTGGTGACTGCGTCGTTGACGTTGATGGCCGGGAACAGCAGCTGTCCCTGCCGGGCCATCTCGTAGAGGCGGTGGACGCCGGTGGTGGTCTCCTCGGTAACGCCCTTGACCCCCTCGGACATCCGGGTCCACTTGCCCGGCTCATCGGCCAGCCTCTCGGCGAGCAGGCCGAGGAAGACCTGCCACTCCTCGCTGTCGGCGTCGGTGGCGACGGGGACCGCGCCCGCCTTCTCGAACTCCACGCCCTTGTGGATCAGCATGGTGGCGTCGCCGCCGTCGTCGAGGATCATGTTCGGCCCTTCGCCGTCCGGCCAGGTCAAGGCCTGTTCGGTGCACCACCAGTACTCGTCCATCGTCTCGCCCTTCCAGGCGAACACCGGCACCCCCTGCAGGTTGTCCGGGGTGCCGTCGGGGCCGACGGCCACCGCGGCGGCGGCGTGATCCTGGGTGGAGAAGATGTTGCACGACGCCCAGCGGACCTCGGCGCCGAGGGCGACCAGCGTCTCGATCAGCACCGCGGTCTGCACCGTCATGTGCAGCGAGCCGGTTATCCGGGCGCCGGCGAGCGGACGGTCGTCGGAGTACTCTTTGCGAACCGACATCAACCCGGGCATCTCGTGCTCGGCGAGCCGGATCTCCTTGCGGCCGAAGCCGGACAAGCTCAGGTCGGCTACTTTGAAGTCGAGCGTTTGGGTCACGGGCGATCCTCCCTCGAGGGCTGGCGAAAAGTCTTGAGCGGGCGGGATCCGCCGAGCGCTCGGCGTCCCCTCCGCCCTTCAACAATACCGTTGAAGCGCCGCCTCAGTCGGCCTCCCACTTGAACAGCCGGGAAGCGATCAGAACCATCACCGCCGAGAAGGCGATCAGCACCAGCGACGGCTCGACCAGCGCGCCCGCACCCTCGCCCCGGACCAGGAATGCGGTGATTCCTTCGTTCATGTACTTGAGCGGCATGAAGTCGGACACCGCCACCATCCAACCGGGCGCCTGGTCCAGCGGGAAGAACACGCCGGAGAGAAACGACATGGGGACCACGATCGCGTTGCCCACGCCCGACGCGGCCTCCTCGGTCTTGCAGAACGCTCCGACCACCAGGCCGACCGCGAAGAAGGCGATGACGCCGAGCAGGAAGATAGGCAGTGCCAGCCACCAGCCACCCGACAGGTTCAGGCCGAACAGGGCCATGCCCACTCCGAGGAAGACCACCGCCTGGCTGACCCCGATGAGCAGCGTCGACACCAGACGCGACCCGAGCACCGAGAAGGTCGAGACCGGCGCCGACCTGATGCGCCGGAGCACCTGCTTTTTGCGCCAGGTGACCAGGGTGATCGCGGAGCCGAACAGGGCGGCGAACGCCACGCCCCACGACATCATCCCGGGGACGATGAACTGGATCGGCTCCAGGGAGCTGTCCTCGACCTGGCGGGCGGTGAGCTCGAACCTGGGTGTGGCCCCCGCCGCTCGCAGGTTCATCTCGTTGACCACCCCTTGCGCGATCCCTCGCACGGTGGCCGCCGCCTCCTGGTCGCTGGCGGCGAAGCGCAGCGTCACCCGGTCGCCCTCCTGGGTCACCACCGCGGGTATCTCGCCGTCCTCCACCTCGGCGAACCCCTCCTGGAAGCTGTCGAACTCCCGGAACTCGAACGCACCGGTCTCCCGGAGTCCGGCAATCACCGGGCCCTCGCCCACCACGCCGATCTCGATCTTCTCGGTCCCCGAGCTGGAGAAGATCGACCCGAAGATCACGATGAAGATCAAAGGAAAGGCGAAGGTGAAGAACAGGGTCGCGCGGTCGCGGTAGAAGCCCTTGAGGGCGGCTGCCGAGAGGGTGCCGAAGGCGCTCACTCCCGGTACTCCCGTCCGGTCAGGTGCAAAAAGACGTCCTCCAGGGTGGCGGTTCTCACCTGCAGCGTGTCCAGTGCGTTGCGGTCCGCCAGCTCGGTCAGCACCGTCGACGGGGTGCGGGTGGTGATCGTGAGCTGCCCGTCCTGCACCTCGACATTGTCGGCGCCGGCAATCGCCTTGGCTTCTTCGGCCGGCAGGATTCCCTCCTTGAGCATCACCCGGGTGGGGGCGTCCAGCCCCGCGACCAGGTTGGCCGGCGTGTCGATAGCCAGCAGGCTGCCCGACTCCATGATCGCCACCCGGTCGCACAGCTCTTCCGCTTCCTCCAGGTAGTGGGTGGTGTAGACGATGGTCTTGCCCCGCTCGGCGATCGACTCCAGGACGTCCCAGAGGTTTCGCCGGGCCTGAGGGTCCAGGCCGGAGGTCGGCTCGTCCAGGAAGACGACGTCGGGGTCGTGGACCAGGGCGCAGGCGATCGACAGCCGCTGGCGCTGCCCGCCCGACAGCTTGTCCTCCCGGGTGTCACCCTTTCCGGTCAGACCGACCAGCTCCAGCATCTCCTCGGCCGCCTTCTTTTCGACCCCGTAGAGCGCGGCGAAGGTGTGCAGCTGCTCGAGCGCCGTCAACTTGTCGAAGAACGCCGACGCCTGCAGCTGAATGCCGATGCGTCGCAGAAGGCCGAGGTTGCGAGGCCACGGGGACTCGCCAAGGATCGAGATCGTGCCGGCGTCCGGCTTCCGCAGCCCCTCGACCATCTCCATCGTCGTGGTCTTGCCGGCGCCGTTGGGCCCGAGAATGCCGAAGAACTCGCCTTCGTAGACCTCGAACGAAACGCCGTTCACCGCTACCAGCTCGCCGTAGGCCTTGCGAAGGCCCTCGACGACGATGGCGGAGGTGGTTGCCGGGACGTCGCTCATGCGGATCCTGTCGGTTGGTGTCGGTTCCTTTCTATCGCACTTCTATCGCACTTTGGGTGCGGGACTCACCACTAAATGCACACGACCGGTTCGCGGAGAGCGGAAGACTGCGCCGGCACGGGAATGTCACCGCCGGCCCCTACACTTCCGGCCATGTCCGGCCTTGCAGACCTGATGTGCCCCGAGAGTTGTGCCGGCTGCAGCCGCCCGGCCCGGGGCGGGCTGTGCCTCAGGTGCCTCGGCAGCCTGCCTCGGATCAACGGCACCGGGTGCGCCTGCTGCGGCCGCCCCGGCTCCCGGCCGGCACCCCGGTGCCGGGACTGCCGGGGACGGCGGCTGGAGTTCGACCTGGCCCGGCAGGCGGTGGAGTACGACCGGATCGTCCGGACCGCGATCCACCGCTTCAAGTACTCCGGCTGCCGTTCGCTGGGGAAACCGCTGGCGGCTCTGGTCGCCGAGCTGGCGGCGGTGCATGCGCCGTGGCCGGACGCCCTGACCTGGGTGTGCCCGAGCCCCGAGCGCCTGCGGCGGACGGGCACCGACCACGGGCGCGTGCTGGCGGAGCAGGTGGCCGGGAGGTTGGGCCGGCCGGCAGTGCCGATGCTCACCCGGGTCCGCCGGACGGCACCGCAGATGAAGCTCGACCCCGACGCCCGCCGCAGCAACCTCGCCGGGGCCTTCCGGTGCACGACGTGCCCGCCCCCGGAGGTCGTCGTGGTGGACGACGTCTTCACCACGGGGTCCACCGCCTCCGAGGCCGCGCGGGCGCTGAAGGCGGCCGGGGCCGAGCGGGTGGCGGTGCTGTGTGTCGCCCGGTCTTTCGCTCCGGACCCCGGGGCCTATAATTGAAGCTGGCACTGCCGTCTGGGTCTGTGGTTGCGGAGCTTCCGAAAGGAGTTCTTAATCCAAGCTAGTCGCAGGCAAAAGGATCCACTTAAGGCAACGATTGGTTGCTGAGCATGGTGCGGTTTAGAGGTCAGTCCTGCCCTGGTTCCCGGGAAACTCCCGAGCGCCGGGAGAAGGTCCGAAGCACGGCGTCACGGTTCCCGAACAGTGCTTGAGCGATTCGGCTCCTCTCGAGCCCAACCGCTCGCAAGCCCCGGGATCCGGCCGTGCGAGGCCTCAGCAGGCGGGTGTGGGGCCAAAGACCAGGTCAGCCAGACTGCAGAGCCAGTTCCATCCCCCGTAAGCCGGCCTCCGCCGGCGTGGTGGAGACTCCAACTCGTTCGTGAGGAAGTCCCACTTTACGGAGGTACCTTCCTATGGAAATCAAGGTCCACGGCAAGCACAACCACGTGTCGGATTCACTCGAGCGGTTTGCGGCGCAAAAGCTCTCCCGGCTGAGCCGGTTCGTCCCCTCGATATCGATGATCGACGTCGAGTTGTACGAGGAGGGCCGGATCAAGGACGGAAGCCATATCGCCGAGGTGGCGGTGACCACCAACGGTCCCAGCTTCCGGACCAAGACCTCCGCAGCCGATCACCGTGCGGCCATCGATCTCGCGCTGGACCGGCTTAGCCGGCAGATGACCGATTTCAAGAGGAAGAGTTTGGGCAAACCGGCCCACGCCCGGCCGGCCAAGGACAACGGGGCGCCGCCGGTGCTCGACCTCGCCCAGCTGGCAACCGAGCCTCCCGCCCACCGGTACCCGTAGCTCGTCCCGGGCTCCCTCGGCCAGACCTTTCGGGGCGGTCATAATGGAGTAATGAGCGTACTCGACAAGGTTCTGCGCGCCGGCGAAGGGCGCAAGTTCAAAAAACTCCAGCAGCTGGCGTCGCAGGTCAACGACTTCGAGCCTGAGATGAAGGAGCTGGCCGACTCGGAGCTGCAGGCAAAGACCGCGGAGTTCCGGACCCGGCTGGAGAACGGCGAGACCCTGGACGATCTGCTGCCGGAGGCGTTCGCAGTGGTCCGGGAGGCGGCCTGGCGGACCATCGGCCAGCGCCACTTCGACGTCCAGGTGGTCGGGGCTACCGTCCTGCACCAGGGGGCGATCGCCGAGATGAAGACCGGTGAGGGCAAGACCCTCGCCTCCACGATGCCGATCTACCTCAACGGCCTGGCAGGCGAGGGCGTCCACGTGGTCACCGCCAACCCCTACCTCGCCAAGCGGGACGCCGAGTGGATGGGCCAGATCTACCGATTCCTCGGCCTGAAGGTCGGCCTGATCCAGCCCCAGGGCTCGTTCCAGGCGAAGCGGGAGGCGTACGCCGCCGACATCACCTACGGGACCTCCAGCGAGTTCGGGTTCGACTACCTGCGCGACAACCTCGCTCTCTCGCTCGGCGAGACCGTGCAGCGGGGCCACCACTTCTCTATCGTCGAC
>DATABX010000032.1:0-1550 GCA_036259335.1 Actinomycetota bacterium | reverse complement strand
TCCACCCACCCGATGCTGCGGGTCAAGGGGGGCAAGTTCGTGTCTCCCCTGGAGAACAAGGACCCCAGAGTTGCCGGGTGCAAGAACATCAACTCCTGGCCGGTGCTGGCGACCGAGGAGGACGACGCCGTTCTCGGGGCCGCCATCATGCTGCCCGAGCACCCCCAGATCGCCCCCGAGAGCAAGGTCAACTTCTTCGACAACACCGAGATCGAGGAGGCACTCGTGCTCCACGCCCAGACCCTCTCCGACGAGATGCTGGCCGAGATCGAGCAGCAGGAGCCGGCGGTGAAGGAGATGATCGCCCGGGCGCGCCAGGTGACCTCCGAGGACCTGCTGAAGATGCACGGCCGGCTGGAGATGCGGGAGCCCGGCAACGAGCTGCTCAGCTCCGCGCCCGACGAGCCGTTCGTCTCGATGCCCGTCGACCCGTTCGCCGACCGCTTCAAGGGCCGGAGCCAGGACGCTCCGCCGGTGGCGCCGGGCGGCTTCGAGGGCTTCCCCGAGTTCCAGACCATACCGCCCGAATACCAGGGACTGCTTCCCGACGCGTCGACCCCGCCCAACGCCAGGGGGAACGTCGGCCTGGCGCCGATGGGCAGCGGGCGGTTCGAGGGCAGCCACCAGTCGGCGCCGCTGACCGCACCTCCGGGCTACGAGGACGAGGCCGGGTTGACCGAGGTCACCGCGGAGGACGGCCGCAGCTTCCGGGTGGGGGACCGGGTGCGGCTGGACCTGCTGCGCAAGAAGCGCCAGGACGCCATCGACCACATGCTCAACGGCAAGACCGCCACCATCGAGCGGATCCTCACCGACTACGACGGGACCATCCACTTCGGGGTCACTATCGACGGGGACCCCGGCCAGGCGCTGCTGCGCGAATCCAACCGGTTTATGTTCTTTTTCCTAGACGAAGTAGAGGTGGTCCCCAGTGAATGAAATGACCTCATCCCCGCTCGACGACAAGATCCTGGTGGCCGGCATCGGCAACATCTGGATGAAGGACGACGGGTTCGGCGGCGAGGTCGCCAAGCGGCTGAACCAGCGGGAGCTTCCCAAGGGCCTGACCGTTACGGACTTCGGCATCGGCGGGCTCGACCTGGCCTACGAGCTGCAGGGCGGGTTCGCCGCACTGGTGCTGGTCGACATCAGCCGCCAGGGCGGGGAACCGGGAACGCTGTACGTCATGGAGGTCGACGAGAGCGACGTCGAGGGCGAGATCCAGGATGGCGTGATGATGGACCCCCACGGCATGGACCCGCAAACGGTTCTGCGGTTCATCAAGTCGACGGGGGCCTGGCCGGGCAAGGTGGTCATCATCGCCTGCGAGCCCAAGGAGGTCGGCGACTTCGGCCTCGGGCTGAGCCCCGAGATCGAGGCCGCAGTGGACCGGGCGGTCGACCTGGTGCTCGAGACCGTCGTCGAGCTCCAGACCGAGTTCGCCGGAACCCCCGCCGAGTAGCCGGCGACGACCGTGCACGAGATGGCTCTTGGCAGTGCGGTGGTGAACACCGCAACCAAGCACGCCGAAGGGAGGCCGGTGAAAGTCG
>DATABX010000031.1:0-3632 GCA_036259335.1 Actinomycetota bacterium | reverse complement strand
GCGTCGAAGTCGCGCTTTCGGATCTCGTACTTCTCCGAGTTCAGGTACTCCTCGTCGGTGGGCCGGGCCGGCTCGTTCTCGTACAGCTCGTACCCGCTGTAGATGCCGTAGTTGGGGCTCATGGTGGCCGCCAGCACCAGCCGCAGCCGGAACGCGGCCGGGCTGCCGTGGCGCAGGGGGCCGCTCAGGATGTCCGGCGTGTTGGGCCAGAAGTTCGGCCGCATGTAGTCCGACGCCGGGCCCTGCGCCACCTCGACCGCGTACTCCGCCAACTCCTGTTTGCCGGTGCGCCAGGTGAAGTAGGTGTAGCTCTGGCTGAACCCGACCTCGGCCAGCCGCGCCATCATCTTCGGATGGGTGAACGCCTCGGCCAGGAACAGCACCTCGGGGTGCTTGGCCTGGACGGTGCGGATCGCCCACTCCCAGAACGCCAGCGGCTTGGTGTGCGGGTTGTCGACGCGGAAGAACTTGATCCCCCGGTCGATCCAAAAGTACAGCACCGCCCGGCACGCCTTCCAGAGCGCCTCCCGGTCGGCGTCTTTCTCGGGCCAGAAGTTGATCGGGTAGATGTCCTGGTACTTCTTAGGCGGGTTCTCGGCAAACTTGATCGTCCCGTCCGGGCGGCGGTGGAACCACTCCGGATGGTCCTTGACCCACGGGTGGTCGGGCGAGCACTGGAGGGCGTAGTCCAGCGAGACCTCCATCCCCAATGAGTTCGCCTCCTCGACCAGAGCGGCGAAGTCGTCGAAGGTGCCCAGGGTGGGTTCGATCGCGGTATGCCCGCCGTCCTCCGAGCCGATTGCCCACGGGCTGCCCACGTCCCCCGGCTCGGGAGTCGTCGTGTTGTTCCGGCCCTTGCGATCGGTTACGCCGATCGGGTGGATCGGGGGCAGGTAGACCACGTCGAACCCCATGTCGGCGATGGCAGCCAGGCGCTTGGTGGTTCCCTCGAAGCCGCCGTACGACCGGGGGAACAGCTCGTACCAGGAGCTGAACAGGGCCTTCGGCCGGTCGACCCACAGCGGCATCGCCGCCGAGGTGCTGAAGTCCCGCCGGACCGGGGTTGCCTCGAGCGCCTGGCGCACGCCCTCGGCGTCGACCGCGGCGAGCCGCATATCGAGCGGGAGGTATTTGTTGCGGAGGTGCTCGGCGGCCTGCTTGAAGGGGGCAAGCCTTTCCTTTTTCGACGCGGCGCTCCCCTTGAGCTTGGCGGCCGCCGACTCGACCAGAAGGGCACCCTCCTCCAGTTCGACGCTGATGTCCTGCCCGGCGCCGTGCTTCAGCAGGACCGCCTTGCGCCAGGTAGCGAAGGTGTCGGTCCACGCCTGGACGACGAACTCGTGGGGGCCGTTGTCGCCGGCCACGAAGCTGCCCTGCCAGCGGTGGTTGATCAGCGGCCGCATCGGCGCGGATTGCCACTCACCGCCCTTGGGCCGCCAGCTCACCTGGGCGGCCAGGATGTCGTGGCCGTCGCGAAAGATGTCGGCGGAAACCCTTACGACCTCACCGGTGACGGCTTTGGCGGGGTAACCCTCGGGCGTGCGCGGACGGATGTCCTGAATGGCAACGGGGTTGATCACACCTTATTCGTACCACCTAAGCCCGGGTGGCTAAGCATTTAGGGCGGATTCTCAGGAATCTCCTTGAAATCACCTTCACCCGGAAGTACTCTGCTTTAAATAGTAGTCTCCAAACAGGAAGAGAGGCCAATGGACGTAAGCCAGCTCCTGAAGGGGGTTCTCGACATCGCCGTGCTGGCGGTGGTGGCCGACGAGGACGGTTACGGATACGACGTGGTGCGCCGTCTGCGCGCCGCCGGGTTCGCCGACATCGGCGACGCCTCGGTCTACGGGACGCTGCGCCGGCTCTACCTGAACGGCTCCCTCACCTCCTACGTGGTGCCCAGCGACGAGGGGCCGCACCGCAAGTACTACGCCATCAACAGCTCCGGGCGCACGGTGCTGGAGGAGTCCATCAAGACCTGGCGTCAGTTCGCCGATTCGATCGATCAAGTTCTCAAGGTCAAAAGGGAGGCGGCAGCATGACGGCATCGACCACCACCGCAGAATCCGACGCCTACCTGGCCGCAGTGCGCGTCGAGCTGGACGACCTGCCCGAGGAGGAGCGCACCGACCTGCTCGAGGACCTGGCACAGCACCTGGCCGACATGGAGGCCGAGCGGGCGCCGGACGGCCCGTCGCTGACGACCCTTCTGGGGCCACCGGATCGGTACGCCGCCGAGTTGCGGTCGGCCGCCGACCTGCCGCCGAGGACCGAGCGCAAACCCACCAAGGAGACCTTCGGGCAGCGGCTGGGCCGCACCTTCCCGGCGCGCATCAGCCGCCGGCTATGGCACCATCGAGCCACCCGCCACGTCCGGGAGTTCGTGCCCGAGTTGAAGCCGGCGTGGTGGGTGCTGAGGGGCTACCTGCTGATCGCGGTTCCGGCGCTGTGGTCGCCGAACGGCATGGACGACTTCCCCGTGCCGACCGTCGGCGGCAGCGACTTCCTGGGGTTCTGGTTCACGCTGGCGGCGATTGTCGGGTCGGTCTGGCTGGGCCGGCGGCCGCTGGGAAAACGGCAGCGCCAGCTCGTTCTTGCCGGCAACGCCCTGCTGGTCATCTTTGCGCTGACCCTTATGGACGGCGTCGACTCCCGCATGTCCAACCAGGCCAACTTTGCGTCCCTCAGCGGGCAGTCCGAGCCATTCCGTCTCGTGTCGCCCTACGGCCCGGTAACGAACATCTTGCCGTACGCCGCGGACGGCACCCCGCTGGACGGCGTGCTGCTCTACGACCAGGATGGCCGCCCGTTGCGCACCGACGCCCAGCTCTGGTGGCCGGACGGTTGCGAGCGGGTAGCGGCGCATCCCCGGGCTGCGGACGGCGTGGGCGTGGAGTTCTCGTACCCCAAGGACTACGTGCTCACCGGCAGCCCTCCGGGCCGGCCGTGCCTGCAGCAGCCGGAGCGACCGAACGTTCCCATACCGGCCTTCGGCGACGGCGGATCAACGGCGGCGGAGCCGTCCGGCGGCGGAGCCGGCGAGGCGGCGACCGGGCAGCCGTCCGGCGGCGGAGCCGGCGAAGCGGCGACGGGGCAAGGCACCGATGCGGGAACCGCAGGGGAAGCGACTGACGGGGCTCCCGTGGCTCCGGTGGCTCCGCCTGCGCCGCCGGCGCCGGCCGCTCCGGCGGCTCCCGCATAGAGCGGCCAAGGAACTGGCCGCGGCCTCTAGGCGGGAGACCCGGAGAGTGGAGCCGGCGGCGGCGCGTAACGCTCGACGGCAAGACCCGTAATGTCTTCCTGGGAGGCGGCGGCAGACATCGCAAAACGGATCTAGAACTTTCCAATATTTATTGGTTCGCCCGCTCGTTTCAGGGCGGTTTTGTCACCCCTGCTGAGTAGCATTTTGGATTATGGATGCGGGGGCACTCCTGGAATGTCCGGCCGATGAGCTGGCCGAAGCGCTGACCAGGTTCGAGGCCGGACGGTGTGCGGTGCACCAGGCCGAGCTCGACCTGATCCACACCTTCGACGAGCGGTGCCACTTCGCTTTGGACGGCTGCGCCAACATGGCGACCTGGCTCAGCCTGAAGTTCGGGTGGTCCTACCACCGGGCGTCGGAGACCGTT
>DATABX010000030.1:0-2290 GCA_036259335.1 Actinomycetota bacterium | reverse complement strand
TTCTCGACCGTGCCGACTGCGATCGACAGCTGCGACGCTATCGCGCCGTTGGTCCGGCTCTCGGCCATCAGCTTGAGCACCTCCAGCTCCCCGGCAGTGAGTCTCGATAGTGCCGAGCCGGGTTTGTTCGAGCGCCGGTCGAGCAGCGTTTCGAGGATCCGAGGGTCGAGCACCGACCCGCCGGCCGCGACCTCACGCAACGCCCTGACCAGCTGGTCGACATCGCCCACCCGCACCTTGTGGAGGTAACCGTAGCCCGCCACGCCGTTTTCGAGCAGCGCCCAAACGTAACCTTCGTCTTCGTGCTGGCTGAGAACAACCACCCCGGTGTCGGGAAGCTCGGCTTTGATGATGTGGGCCGCTTCGATACCCTCCATGGAGTACGTCGGAGGCATCTTGATGTCCATGAGCACGGCATCCGGCTTGAGCCGCCTGGCTTCGGCGAGGACGCTTTGGTAGTCGGACGCTTCGCCTACGACCTCGACCCCCGGCACCTCCCCAAGAAGCCGCTTGGTCCCCTCCCGCATGAGGTACTGATCCTCTGCGATCACGACCCTCAATCGGGCTTTGTTCGAGGGGACCATCACCCAATGATAGTTAGCGGCAGTGAGCGCCCGGCCGGTCGCCGGCGTCTCAGGCGGCCTTGGTTCCCAGCACGTAGCTGAACGTCTCAGTGAAAGACAGCCGCTCGGTTCCCGCGTCGCGGTCCCGCATCTGCTTCAGTCCCTCCTGAAGCACCTCGTCCTCGAGGCCGGTGAGGATCGACATGTACCTGCCCTCCACCATTCGATGGTAGTGACCGGTCGGCACTTCGTGACGGTAGGCCAGCTGGTCACGGCACGCCTCGAACCCAGCCCGCTTCAGCAACGCGACGATCTCGTCGGGCCTGGCGAACGAGCGGCGGGCGTTGTCGAGGGCGGCGTCGAACAGCGGGTACTCGACCAGATTCGGGTCGACGTGGACCAGCAGGATCCTGCCGCCCGGCTCGAGCCGCTCGAACAGATTGATGAACAGCTCGTACTTGCGATCCACGTGGTGAACCGCCTCCTTCATCAGGACCTTGTCGAAGCAGGGCGCTCGGGACGAATAATCAACGGCGTCTGCCGCAACCGGATCTATCGGCGCCTCCTTCGGAATCATGCTCAACATCTGGGGAAAGGGGTCCACCACCGTCACCCGATTGTTGAGCGGCACTCTCTCCAGAATCGCCTGGGCGTACATTCCGGTTCCCCCACCCAGGTCCAGGAGCCGGTCGCCGGGTGTGAGGCGGAGCATCTCGACGATCTTGTCGGTGAGCGTCCCGACGAAATCGGGCGACCAGTACAGGAACTCGTCGTAACTGTCGGCGAGGTGCTCGTAGTGTTTTTTGACCAGCGCGGGGTCCACCCCACCTCGGGCACTCTGATCGACCGACTGCAGGTCGGCACGCGCTAAGGCGTCCTGTTCTTGCATGGCGATGCCTTTACCCTAACAAGACCGTGTTCGGCGTACACGCAAGAAACGACCGGCCGGGGTACGGGTAGGTGATAAGGCATGACGGGACGTCACACAAATCTCGGTCTTCTGAGCGCCCTGCTTGTCGCCTTCGCTACCGGCTGGATCGCCTTCGCCGCGGGGACCGGGTGGGCCCGGCCGGTGGTCGTCATCCACGGGATCGCCGGACTGGCTGTGGTGGCCCTCGCTCCCTGGAAGTCGGTCATCGCACGGCGCGGCCTGCGCAAAAAGCGCAAGGGCAAGCCCTCGTCTGTTTTCTTGGCCGTCCTGGTTGTCGTGAGCCTTGCAGCGGGGATTGCTCACTCGCTCGCGGGCGTCCGTGCAGTGGGAGGGCTCACCATCATGCAGGTGCATGTCGGGGCAGCCGTTGCGGCGGTCCCGTTTTCGATCGTCCACCTGGTGAGAAGGCCAACTCCGCTCCGCCGCACCGACCTTTCCCGGCGAAACCTCCTGCGAGGACTCGGGGTCCTCGGAGGCGGCGCCCTGATCTACGGCGCGCTCGAAGGTCTCTCCAGCCTGGTTGCCCTTCCCGGAAGCGCCAGACGGTTCACCGGGTCCCACGAACGGGGATCGCACGAGCCGGAGCGCATGCCGGTCACGCAGTGGCTGAACGACTCGGTGCCAGCGATAAACGCTGCGCGCTGGAGCCTGCAGGTTCGTTCCGGCGGCGACGTGCGACGCTGGTCCCTTGACGAATTGGTTCAACTCGAAGGCCCGCTCACGGCAACCCTGGACTGCACCGGAGGCTGGTACTCGGTACAGGATTGGGCAGCGGTTCCGCTACGACTTGTGCTGT
>DATABX010000029.1:0-4844 GCA_036259335.1 Actinomycetota bacterium | reverse complement strand
GCCTACACCCAGGCGGTGCGGGCCTCCCGCATTCGAAAGGAGCTGCAGGGCGGAGGGTCGATCGCCGGCGTGGTGTACGGGTCGGCTTCGGCGTAGAAGGTGCTGCTCGAGCCGAATCCCGACCCGTACACCACGCCGGCGATCGACCCTCCGCCCTGCAGCTCCTTTCGAATGCGGGAGGCCCGCACCGCCTGGGTGTAGGCCTTGGGCGTGAGACCGGTCACCGACTTGAAGATCCGGGAGAAGTGGGAGGGGCTCATCGCCGCCCGCTCGGCCAGATGCGCCACCGAGGGCATATCGGCCGACTGCTCCAACGTCCGGCAAGCGCGGGCCACCGCCTCCGCCCACTCGATGGAGAGCGGCGCTTCGTCGGGCCGGCAGCGCCGGCACGGGCGAAAGCCTCCGGCCCGGGCCTCCTCGGCGCTGGGGTGGAATGCGACGTTCTGCCGGAGCGGACGGCGGGCGCCGCAGGTCGGACGGCAGAATACCCCTGTGGTTCGGACCGAGTAGAAGAACTCCCCCACCGCCCGGGGGTTCCGCTCGACGACCGCCTGCCAGCGCTCGTCGTCGGTCACGAAAGAAGTCGTAGCCGTGGCGCCCATATCCGTCAGCTCCTCAATCCCTATGCCGGATCTCAAGCTACCGGACGCCGCTATTCCCTCGCACCCGGTTTTGCGCTTTCGAACTAGTCCGCCGGCGGCAAGTCATCCGGTCATCCGCAGCGCCAGCAGGATCAAAAAGACCAACGGGGGCGCTGCCTGCGCCACGGCTCCCCGCTTCAACTGCGGAGCGGAGGAGATCAGGACCAGGGCGGCGACGACCATCGTCAGGCAGTTCCATGCGATGAGGGTCAGTCCGATGCTCTCGCGGCCGGCCGCCCAGTATCCCAGCCCGATAAACGTCCCGGCCGCCAGCATCAGGTTGTAGAAGCCCTGGTTGAAGGCAAGAAGACGGGTCGTTTCCGCCTGCTCGGCGGTCATCAGAAAACCCTTGCGGACGGCTGGTTTCTGCCACCACAGGCTCTCGGCACAAAAGAACACCACGTGCATGACGCCCGCCAGAAGGGCGGACACCCACATTGCCGCTACCATTTGACCCCCCGCTGCTCGACCGTATGGGAGGGACTATACGCAACCCCTCAGCGGAGTGACCGATTATCTTGCGAAGTAGAACCGGAGGCCGGCCGGGGAGGTCCGGCCGGCCTTCACAGAGCAATCAGCAGATCGAGCAGCGTCTGCACCACGGGCACCAGGGACTGAACGGCCTGGGGGTTGGAGGGCTCGACGAGAAACGGCGGAAGCGTCGTGGGACGATCACCCGGCTCGCCGCCGTAGTTGATGGCCGGAAGGCCCTGGATGTACCAGATGCCGGTGGGGACGCGGTAAACCGTGATCTCGGCGTCGCCGTCGCCGTCGTAATCCCCCGGCGCCGGAAGGTCGCCGGCCACCCCTCCCCAGTTCACGGGCGCCATGCCCTGGATGTACCAGATGCCGGTTGACGGGCGGTAGACCGCAATCTCTGCGTCGCCGTCGCCGTCGTAGTCGGCGGGGATCGGCACGTCGCCGGGCACGCCTCCCCAGTTGACCGTCGGCGCGGTCTGGAAGAACCACATACCCGTGGAGGCCCGATAGATCGCCGGATCGGTGTCTCCATCCCCGTCGTAGTCGGCGGGAACCGGGATGTCCGACGGTTCTCCGCCCAGGTGAATCGGACTCGCGCCCCGGATCCACCAGATCCCGGTCTCTGCCCGGTAGACCGCCAGGTTGGGTGTCCCGTCCCTGTCGTAGTCGCCCGGAACCGGCACGTCGGAGGGTTCGCTGCCCCAGTTGACCGGACTCAAGCCCTGGATGTACCAGATGCCGGTCGCCCGGCGGTAGACCGCGATGTTCGTCCTGCCGTCGTTGTCGTAATCCGCCGGCACCACCATGTCGGAGGGCTGGCCTCCCCAGTCCACCCGCGCTGCGTCCCTGATCCACCAGATTCCGGTCGACCTGCGGTATAGGGAGACATCGGTGCGGCCGTCGCCGTTGAAGTCGGCGGCCGGGGGCTCGCCGATCCGGGGCCGCGGGTGGAAGGTTGTGATGTCGTTGTTTTCGATGTAGTCGGGGCTTCCATTCTCGAGCAACCCGACAGCCGCCAGGTTCTGGTTGGCCTGAACCCCCTCAACCGGGTGCGAGTCGAAGATCGGCAGCCGGTTGGCTTTGACCGTGAAGCGGATCTCGCACACGTCCAGGTCGTCTGCGATCTCGACCTTCGCCAGCTTGACGTTCTGGTTGTTGGCCTGCCGGAACCTGAGCTGCCCGATGACCGGGTTGGCTACGGTGATGCCGAACGTTTGGTTGGCACAGGCCGTGCCCGGGGCGCCGGTGCCTGTGGAGCTGAAGGTGAAGACGCCCGGATCCGCGATCCCGCCCGAGCAGAGGATCAACCAGTTGGAGCAAGCAGGAGTGAGAAGGATATCGGTCACGGTCATCGACATGTCCTTCGAGGTGTTGACGATCCGGACGTGGGCCGGCACCGGTGCCTGGCCCACGGTCTGGATCGTTGGGAATCCCGGGAGAATTCCGAAGCTGGCGGCTTCGGCCGGGACCGGCGCTACGAGCCCCACGACCACGGAGGCCAGAAGAGCGACCGTGGGAAATCGAACCGCTCGCTTGGCGGAGTCCCCGCGGCACTTCAACGCTCCGGTCCCCCGGCGTCTTGCTTCTGGTCGGCCGCGCATGACAGCGACTAGCCTGCCCTCCGCGGGACTGGCCCAACCGATCAAATCGGGTCAAATCGGTTGACTCGGAGACGTCAAATCCGATGCGGATCCGAACTCCTATGGCGCCGTCATGCCAGGGACGAGGGGGCGGTCGTGGGTCGGTCGTTCTGGTCCCAGCCGTAGTTGACGGCCGGCAGACCCTGGATGTACCAAATGCCGGTGGACACCCGGTAGACCGCGATCTCGGCGTCGCCGTCCCCGTCGTAGTCGCCGGGCGCCGGGACGTCACTGGCGACACCTCCCCAGTTGACCACCGGCATGCCCTGGATGTACCACATGCCCGTGGAGGGGCGGTAGACCGCGATCTCGGCGTCGCCGTCCCCGTCGTAGTCGGCCGGAATCGGCACGTCGCCGGCAACTCCTCCCCAGTTCACCATGGGAGCGTTCTCGAAGTACCACATGCCGGTCGAGGCGCGGTAGATGGCGAGGTCCGTAACCCCGTCGGCGTCGTAGTCGGCGGGAACCGGCACGTCGGACGGGTCGCCCCCCAGGTTGACCGGGTTCATGCCCTGGATGTACCAGACGCCGGTGGCCCCGCGGTAGACCGCGAGGTTCGGGGTCCCGTTGCCGTCGTAGTCTCCGGGCACCGGCTGGTCGGACGGGTCGCTCCCCCAGTTGACCGGGTTCATGCCCTGGATGTACCAGATCCCGGTGGCCCGCCGGTAGACCGCGACGTTCGTCTTTCCGTCATCGTCGTAGTCGGCGGGAACGACGATGTCGGACGGCTCGCCTCCCCAGTCCACCCGTGCTGCGTCCTTGATCCACCAGATGCCCGTGGACCGGCGGTAGAACGAGATGTCGGTGCGGCCGTCGCCATCGAAGTCGGCCGCCGGGGGCTCGCCGGTGCGTGCCGGCAGGTGAAACGTCGTGATGTCGTTGTTCTCGATGTAGTCGCGAGTTCCGTCCTGGAGGACGCCGAACGCCGCCAGGTTCTGGTTGGCCTGGACGCCCTCGACGACGTGGGAGTCGAAGAGCGGCGCCCGGTTGGCTTTGACGGTGAAGCGGATCTCGCACACGTCAAGGTCGTTTGCTATCTCGACCTTCTCGAGGACCACGTTCTGGTTGTCGGCCTGGCGAAACCTCATCTGGCCGATGAGCGGGTTGGCCACCGTGATGTTGAAGGTCTTGTTGGCGCAGTTCGTCCCCGGCGCACCGGTACCGGTGGGGCTGAAGGTGAAGACGCCCGGGTCGGCGGTGCCGCCGGCGCAGTCGATGTGCCAGTTCGAGCACGCAGGCGTGACGAGGATGTCGGTCACGGTCATCGACATCTCTTTCGAGGAGTTGACGATGCGCACGTGGGCGGGAACAGACTGCTCGCCGACGATCTGGATGGTCGGAAAGCCCGGCAGGATGCCGAAGCTGGCGGCATCGGCCGGAGCCGCGGGCAGAAGGGCGGTTATCAAAAGGGTGAGAAGGAACATTTTGCCGAATCTAGCGGGTCGCACAGTGCGGTTGCCAGTTGATCCGGAAACAATTCCAGGTGGGGAGAAAGGGGTGGACACGGCAGTCTCTCCTTCGAGCTAGCCCGTCCCCCGTAGGACTTGTTGGCAGCGCCGATATATCGGCATCATTTCGCTCTGGTTAAGTTGGTTTGCGATGGATACATTTTGGGTAAGTGTGTTTGGATCCGGTGAAATTCCTCTGAAAACTCCGGCTTTTAACCGCTCGTTCGTGCCGGTATCGCTGCTAACCTGAGGTCATGCCCCCGCAGTTCATCTTCACCATGCGCGACCTGCGCCGCACCCACCCTCCGGATCGCGAGGTTCTGCGTGGGATCAACATCTCGATGTATCCCGGTGCCAAGATCGGCGTCCTCGGCGCCAACGGGTCGGGGAAATCGTCCCTGCTCAGGATCATGGCGGGTGAGGACGACGGCTACACCGGCCAGGCCCGACTCACTCCGGGTTTTTCGGTCGGCTTCCTTCCACAGGAGCCGCAGCTGGACGACACCAAGGATGTAATGGGCAACGTCGCCGAGGGCGTCGGCGAGGCCAAGTCGCTGATCGACCGCTACAACGCGGTCTGCGAGGCCATGGGAGACGCCGACGCCGACTTCGACAAGCTCATCGCCGAGCAGGCC
>DATABX010000028.1:0-2794 GCA_036259335.1 Actinomycetota bacterium | reverse complement strand
CTTGAAGATGTCGTAGCCCTTCGGTGTCTCGTCGAGCCCCATGGTGTGGGTGATGATGAAGCTGGGGTCGATCTCGCCCTTCTCGATTCGCTGGAGCAGCGGCTTCAGGTACCGGTGCACGTGGCACTGGCCGGACCTGATGGTCAGGCTCCGGTTCATCACCGCCCCCATCGGGAACTTGTCGATCAGGCCGCCGTACACCCCGACCACGGAGACGGTTCCGCCGCTGCGGCACGAGGTTATTGCCTGGCGCAGGGCGTAAGGACGGTCGAACTCGTTGCGGGCCAGCTGCTTGGCCCGGTCGTAGGCGTAGATCGGCATGACGTGGTGGTGCGCCTCGAGGCCCACGGCGTCGATACAGGCGTCGGGCCCGCGGCCGCCGGTCATCTCCTTCAGCGCCTCCACGACGTGGGTGATCTCCTCGTAGTTGAGGGTCTCGGCGCCGACGTGCTCCTCGGCCATCTTCAGCCGGTACGGGAACCGGTCGATGACTATCACCCGCTCCGCCCCCAGCAGGCGGGCGCTGGCGGCGGCAAACTGGCCGACCGGCCCGGCGCCCCACACTGCAACCACCTGGCCGGGCTTGATGTCGCACATCTCAGCCCCCATGTACCCGGTGGGCAGGATGTCCGACAGGAACAACACCTTCTCGTCCGTCAGGTCGCCCTCGATCTTGATCGGGCCGACGTCGGCGAACGGCACCCGGGCGTACTCGGCCGGGCCGCCGGCGAACCCGCCGGTCAGGTGCGAGTAGCCGTAGACGCCGCAGGTCGGGTAGCCGAACATCTTCTCGGCCAGGGCGGCGTTGGGGTTGGTGTTCTCGCACAGCGAGTACATCTCGGCCTGGCAGGCGTTGCATGCGCCGCACGCGATCGGGAAGGGCACGACGACCCGGTCGCCGATCTTGAGGTTCTTCACCTCGGGACCCGTCTCGACCACCTCTCCCATGAACTCGTGCCCGAGGATGTCGCCCTTTTTCATCATCGGGATGTAGCCGTCGACCAGGTGCAGGTCGGAGCCGCAAATGGCGGTGGAGCTGATCTTCACGATCGCATCACGCGAGTTCAGGATCTTGGGGTCCGGGACCTCCTGAACCTCCACGTGGTTGGGACGAATCCAAAGGTTGGCCTTCATCGAACGGGTCCTTTCTAGAGGTCTGGCTTCAAGGAAGGGGCTGAGCCGGCCGCTGCCGTAGCTCGTAGGGGGTGGCGCTGGTGCCGTCCGGGCTTCCCTCGGACCTGACGACCTCGCCGGTCTCCACCACCTGCTTGAAGCGGCGAAGATCGTCCTTTATCTGCTGCTGCGGCTCCTCGCCGAACAGCTTTGCGATGGTGTCGCCGATAGCCCCGCCGGGAAGCTGGTAGTCGACCTCGACGACCACCTCGGTTCCCCGGTTGCCCGGCGCCGGGCTGAACTGGACCGAACCGGAGTTTGGAACGTCGGCGTCGTCGCTGGAGCGCCAGGCGATCAGCTCGTTCGGGATCTCCTCGGTGATCTCGGCGTCCCACTCCACCTTGCCGCCCAGAGGCGCCTTCGCCACCCAGTGGTAGCGCTTGTCGCCCTTGGGCTCGACCGACTCGAGGTGGAACATGAACTTGGGCAGGTTCGTGAAGTCGTGCCAGTAGCGGTAGACCTCCTCGGGCGGACGGTTGATGGTGATGGAGGTCCGTCCCTTGAGGCCCGAATCCTCGAACGCGTCCTTCTTCGCCCTGGCGATCTTCTGCGCCGCCACCACGTCGGCTGCCGTCACCGCGGCCACGTTGGCGGTGGCGAGCACCAGCCGGTTTCGGCGGTTGTTCGGGTTGCGGAACGCAGTGCCCAGCAGCGCCAGGTCAAGCGCGTCGCCTCCCACCCGTGCCCACAGCCACTCGCTCGGCTTGGGCTGAGAGCCGAGTATGCCGACTCCGGCAGTTATCTCGCGCACGCCCATCAGCCTCATCAGCTGGCGGCGCCGGAAGGTGTTCTCCAGCCCGGCGATCCGGTTGATCCGGCCCGGCATAACCAGCTGCGGGATCCCGAGCCCGAGGCTCACCCATGCAAGTCCCCGGACCAGCCGGCGGTCGGTCCGGCTGAGGTTCACCGCCGAGCGCGGGGAGCCCGGCGCGGACTGGATCCAGCTGCTCGGACCCCCCTGTTCGTAGGGACCCACCTGCGGCTTGGGCGGCTCGCCGGCGGCTACCGACTTCGGCCCTTTGGAGGACCCGGCCCTACCGTTGCCGGACTTGCCGTTGGTGGTACTGGTCGACTGGTTCGGAAGGTGGGCGGCGCGTTGAACGTTGGAGTCTGGAGACATGTTGGATCCTCCCGAGGTCGGTGGCTTCCTTGGACCTGCGTCTTCGGGGCAGGAAGACGGGCTGCTGTTTCAACCGTCAGTCCCCAGATTTACCCGCGATGGCCCGCGGTAAACGGACCGGTAACGCCTCCCCGGTCAACGCAAAGGGTGCGCCCCGCCGGGACCCGTGTCGTTCCGGCCGGACGCACCCTGTGCGCATGGTTGCAGCATGCCTTTAGAAGGGGAAGAAACCCCCCATTCCGCCGAAGAAGTTGCCGAAGTCGAAGCCGAAGAAGCTGCCACCGGCCTCCGGAGCCGGAGATCCGCCGGCCGGAGGCGTTCCACGCGGCAGGCCCGGGATGCCGCCGGGCAGACCCGGGATGCCGCCGCCTATGCCGGGGACGCCTCCGCCGCCGGCCACCGGCAGGTTGCCCATGACCTGGTCCACGATGCCCATGGCCACGTCGACCGCACCGTTGGCCATGCCCATCGCCTGGTCGGCGATGCCGGTGGCCATGGAGG